>CALWXI010000086.1 GCA_944385455.1 uncultured Oscillospiraceae bacterium
TGCTGACGCTGCCTCTGCGGCCCGCCCAGGCGGCTCCCCCCAGCCCCCGGGAAGCGGTGATCGCCTTCCTCACCGACGCCGCAGCGGCGTCAGCGGCGGAGATCACCCGCGCCGCCGGGCCGGACTGCGGAGAAGCGCTGCTCTCCGCCATGGAGCGCGAGGGGGTGCTGTCCTCTGAGGAGACGCCGGAGGGCCGGCGCTACCGGCTCCGATGGTGAGCGGGAGATTTTCATTGCACCGGCGGCGGCAGTATGGTATCATAGCTGCAAAGAAGCCGCACGGGCGGCATCCGGGAGGAGAGCATATGAACAAGATCATCACCATCAGCCGGGAATACGGCGCCGGCGGCCACTCCATCGGCCGGCAGGTGGCCGAACAGCTGGGCATCCCCTTTTACGACCGGGACATCGTCCGGGAGACGGTGAAGGCCAGCGGCTTTGACATGGATACCGTGGAGCACGACCAGGAGGACGTCTCCCGGGCCGACTTTCTGCTCAAGAGCATCTGCTCACTGTCCGCTCCCTCCTACAACGACACCCAGGACGCCATCCACGAGGTACAGCGGGCGGTGATTCTGCAGTTCGCCAAGGCAGGTCCCTGCGTGATCCTGGGCCGCTGCGCCGACGATATCCTGCGCCGGGCCGGCGTGGAGTGCCTGAACGTGTTCATCCATGCCAGTGATGTCCACCGGGCCGCACGGGTCAGCGAACTCACCGGCTGCACCAGCGCCGCAGAGCTGCAAAAGATGCTGGCCAAAAAGGACGGCAGCCGCCATACTTACTACACCCACTACACCGGCAAGAGGTGGGGCGACAGCCGCAATTATCATCTGACGCTGGACAGCGGCGCCCTGGGCTATGCGCGCTGCGTGCAGCTGATCGTGGCTGCCGCCGCGGACTGACGATTCGAAAAGATCCCCGGCTCCTTCCCGGAGCCGGGGATCTTTCGCATGCGTTTTACAGCCGGGTCACAACGGGAATGACCATGGGGCTGCGCTTGGTGTTTTTGAAGAGATAGCTGCTCACCGCAGACTTCACCGTGCCCCGCAGCTCGCCGTCGTCCCGGCCGCGCTTGCGGGAGACGGACTCCGCCGCCTCCAGGGCCACACTCTGCAGCTCCTTCATGAGGTCGCCGGACTCCTTGACATAGATGAAGCCCCGGGTGATGATCTCCGGCTCGCTGAGCAGCGCGCCGTCGTGGGCGGAGATGGGCATCACCACCACCACCATACCGTCCTCGGCCAGACGCTTGCGGTCCCGCATCACCACGGCGCCCACATCGCCCACGCCGGAGCCGTCCACATATACCTCGCCGGCAGGCACGGAGCCGCCCAGCTTCAGCGTCTTGGCCGTCAGCTCGATGACGGAGCCGTTGTCGGCGATGGCGATGTGATTGCGCTCCATGCCCATATCCTGGGCCAGCTGGCTGTGGATCTGGAGCATCCGCTGCTCACCGTGAAGGGGGATGAAGAAGCGGGGTTTGGTCAGGGCATGGATGATCTTCAGCTCCTCCTGGCAGGCGTGGCCGGACACATGCAGGATGTCCGCCCGGTCATAGACCACCTTCACACCCTTGCGGAACAGCTCGTTGATGACCCGGCTGACGGTGACCTCGTTGCCGGGAATGGCGGAAGCGGAGAGGATCACCTTGTCCCCGGCGCCCAGCTCCACCTGCTTGTGAGTGGAGAAGGCCATGCGGTACAAGGCGCTCATCTCCTCGCCCTGGGAGCCGGTAGTGACGATGACCTGCTTGTTTTTGGGCAGGCCCTTGATCTTGGTGATGTCCATGAGGGTGTTCTTGGGCACCTTCATATAGCCCAGCTCCGTGGAGACCTTCATCATGTTCTCCATGGACCTCCCCGTGACGGCCACCTTCCGGCCGCACTGAGCGGCGGCGTCCAGCACCTGCTGGATGCGGTGGACGTTGGAGGCGAAGGTGGTGACGATGATCCGGTCCTCACAGTTTTGGAACTGCCGGACAAAGGTGGCGCCCACGGTCTTCTCCGAGGGGGTAAAGCCCGGCCGCTCCACATTGGTGGAGTCGGCGCACAATGCCAGCACGCCCTCCTTGCCCAGCTCTCCCAAGCGGGCCAGGTCGATGACCTCCCCGTCAATGGGGGTGGAGTCGATCTTGAAGTCGCCGGTGTGGACCACGGTGCCCATATGCGTGTGAATGGCAAAGGCCACGGAGTCGGCGATGGAATGATTCACGTGGATGAACTCCACGGTGAACTTGCCCGCCCGGACGGACTTGCCCGGCTCCACCGTCACCAGCTTGGTGCTCTTCACCAGGCCGTGCTCTTCCAGCTTCAGTTTGATGAGGCCCGCGGTGAAGCGGGTACAGTAGATGGGCAGGTTGATCTGCTTGAGCACATAGGGAATGGCGCCCACGTGGTCCTCGTGGCCGTGAGTGATGAACAGGCCCCGGATCCGGGCGCGGTTTTTGATGAGGTAGCTGACGTCGGGGATGATGCAGTCGATGCCGTACATATCGTCTCCGGGAAACGCCATGCCGCAGTCCACCACGATGATCTCTCCGCCGCACTCGTAGGCGGTCATGTTCTTGCCGATCTCGTTGAGACCGCCCAGGGGGATGATTTTCAATTTTTCTGCCATAAATTCAGAAACTCCTTTTTCTTCAAAGCGATGTAGCCAGCTCCCTCCGATCCGCCGCGGCGCGGCCTCTTCCGCGGAAAAATGCGCGCGGAAAGATGAGACGCCCGTTGCCTGCACGGCCCCGTTTCGCCGGCAGGGGTTCGGCTGCGTCACGTCGGAATCCGATATGAGAGCTGTGATCTATTTGACCGGGGAGGCGCTCCCTCACGCCGGTAAAATACATAAGGAAAGCCGCCGGACGCGTATGGTCCGGGGCGCCATGCGCCGCTGCAGGCGCTGACATCTCCGGCGGCCAAAGGCCCGTTTCTGTTCCTGTATCCGCAGGGGCGGCCGCCATTCTTTCCCGATAGTATATCACATCTCCCTCCGTTTGTATACATCTTTTTTGCGTTATGGAAACTTCCTCCGGTAAATCCCGGAAAAAAGCGCCGCTCCCGGGACAGTTTGGAGGTTGCGTCCCGGCCGGGAAACTGCTATACTTAATAAAATCTATTCGTATGTTTTCCGGTAAAAGGAGTCTTTGCATGAACAACAAAAAACTCTCCCGCCTGCTGGAACCGAATTTGAAGCTGTACTTTTTGTGTCTGCTGGTGTTCACCCTGGCGGCCCTGCCGGCCAGCCCGGTGCTGGCTCTGGCGGAGGGCGTGGCCACGGTGGCTCTTTACGTCTATTTTACCCGCGGCAACAAAAAGCGCCGCCAGGGCATCCTGCAGTACATCGACAGCGTCACCGGCAGCGTGGACACCGCCAGCAAGTCCACCCTCATCAACTCCCCCCTGCCCATCATGGTCTTTCGGCCCGACACCGGCGAGGTGATCTGGAGCAATGAAAACTTCCTCCAGCTGGCCGGAGTGCGGGAGCATCTTTTTGAGATGAAGGTGGAGGATGCGGTGCCGGACTTTCCCTTTCAGTGGCTGCTGGAGGGCAAGCAGGAATGTCCCGACCGGGTCTATATGAACGGCCGGCGCTTCCGGGTATACGGCAGCCTGGTCCGGGCCAGGGGCCGGGGCGGCGAGCAGAACCTGGTAGCCACCACCTACTGGGTGGATACCACCGAGGCCGACGTCATGCGGGAGACGTACTCCGCCACCCGCCCGGTGCTGTCTTTGGTGATGGTGGACAACTACGAGGATCTGATGAAGGCCTGTGCCGACACCGCCCGCAGCGCGGTCCTGGCCCAGATCGACGAACGCCTCAGCGCCTGGGCCGACGGGCGCGGCCTTCTTTTGAAGGTGGAGCGGGACCGCTACCTCTTTATTTTTGAAGAGCAGTTCTACCAGCATTTTGTGGAGGAGAAATTCTCCGTGCTGGACAGCATTCGGGACATCCGGGTGGGTGAGGGCGTGCATCCCACGCTCTCCATCGGCATGGGCAAGGACGCCGACACCCTCTCCGATCTCTACAAAAATGCCAACCTCTCCCTGGAGATGGCCCTGAGCCGGGGCGGCGACCAGGCCGTTGTGCGCAACCGGGTGGACTTTGAGTTCTACGGCGGACGC
Organism: uncultured Oscillospiraceae bacterium; assembly: GCA_944385455.1. Classification (GTDB taxonomy): domain Bacteria; phylum Bacillota; class Clostridia; order Oscillospirales; family Oscillospiraceae; genus Oscillibacter. The sequence goes on from CALWXI010000086.1 coordinate 4,115, forward strand.
ACAAAGTCCACGGAAAAACGCACCAAAGTCAAATCCCGGGTCATGGCCAACGCCCTCAGCGAGCTGATGGCCGACGCCGGAGAGATCTACATCATGGGCCACAGCTTTGCGGACATGGACGCCGTGGGCGCCGCCGCCGGCGTGTGCTGCGCCGCGCGGAACCGGGGCAAGCGGGCCCGGATCGTCATCGACCTGGAGCGCAACGCCGCCGGGCCGGTGCTGCAAAAGCTCATGGCCCTGCCGGAGTACGCCGGCGTGTTCGTCTCCCCCGGGGAGGCCTTTTTGAAGATCCAGCCCGGCGCGCTGCTGGTGGTGGTGGACACCAACCGGCCGGAGATGGTGGAAAGCCAGCAGCTGCTGGAGTCCTGCAACCGGGTGGCGGTGATCGACCACCACCGCCGGGCCGCCACCTACATTGAAAACGCCGCGTTCAGCTTCCATGAGCCCTATGCCTCCTCCGCCTCCGAGCTGGTGACGGAGCTTCTGCAGTATCTGGTGGACTCCACCGACCTGCTGCGGGAGGAGGCGGAGGCGCTGCTGGCCGGTATCGTGCTGGACACCAAGCACTTCACCCTCCGCACCGGCGGCCGCACCTTTGAGGCGGCGGCCTTCCTGCGCCGGGCCGGCGCCGATACCACCGATGTCCAGCGGCTGTTCCAGAACGACCTGCAGGAGATGGTCTCCCGGTACGACATCATCCGCCGGGCGGAGCTCTACCGGGACGACATCGCCCTGGCGGCCATTCCCCAGGAGGGGGTGGACCGGGTCACCGCCGCCCAGGCGGCGGATGAACTGCTCTCCCTCAAGGGCGTGAAGGCCTCCTTCGTGATCTACCGCAACGGCGCGGACGTGCTGATGTCCGCCCGGTCTCTTGGCGATGTGAACGTCCAGGTGGTGCTGGAAGCGCTGGGCGGCGGCGGCAATTCCACCACGGCCGGCGGCCGGGTGGAAAACGGCGACATTGACGAGGTGGAACAGCGTCTCAAGGACGCCATCGACGGATATTTTGAAAAATAAGCCACAGGATAACAAAAGGAGCGTATCAAGATGAAAGTGATTTTGCAGCAGGATGTGAAGGGCCAGGGCAAGAAAGGCCAGATGGTGGAGGTCTCCGAGGGCTACGCCCGGAATTTCCTTCTGCCCCGGAAGCTGGCCATCGCCGCCACGGCGGACGCCATCAACACCATGAATCTCAAGGAAAAGGCCCGCCGCGCCGAGGAGGCCCGGCTCAAGGCCGAGGCTGAGGCCACTGCGGAAAAGCTCAAGGAGTGCATGGTCAAGCTCACCGCAAAGGCCGGCAACGGCGGACGCCTCTTCGGCGCCGTCACCACCAAGGAGATTTCCGACGGCCTCAAGGCCCAGTTCGGCGTCGATATTCCCAAGCAGAAGCTGGTGCTGGAGGACCCCATCAAAGCCTTTGGCAGCTACCAGGTCAAGGCTAAGCTGGGCTTTGAGGTGACGGGCACGGTGTACGTGTCCGTGTTCGAGGAGAAGTGAGCCGCCGCACCCGCAGGGGCGCCGCGCATTCCGGAGGTGACGAACCATGGCCATGGAGGACCTGCTGACCCGGCAGATGCCTCATTCCCTGGAGGGAGAGCAGGCGGTGCTGGGATCCATGCTCATTGACGCGGGCTGCGTCAAGGACGTCATGGACAAGCTGCGTCCGTCGGATTTTTACCTGCGTCAGAACCGGGAGATCTTCGAGACGATCTACACCATGTTCTCCTACGCCCGGCCCATCGACGGCATCACCGTCTTTGAGGAGATGCAGAAGGCGGGGCTGGTAAGTGAGACCACCCGCTCGTACCTGGCCCAGCTGATGGAGATCACCCCCACCAGCGCCAATGTCATGGAGTACGTGGCCATCGTCCGGGACAAGGCGCTGCTGCGGGGCGTGGCCCAGGCCGCCTCCGAGATCACCGCGCTGGTGCAGGAGGGCGTGGGCGAGGCCTCCGAGATCCTGGAGGCGGCGGAGCAGAAGGTGTATGCCATCCGCCGGGGCCAGAGCGCTCAGGAGATGGTGCCGCTGCGGCTGGTGCTGCCGGACGTGCTGGACCGCCTCAGCGAAATGAGCGAAAACGAAAACCACCTGCCGGGCCTGTCCACCGGTCTTTCCGCCGTGGACCAGAAGATCACCGGCCTCAACAAATCCGATCTGATCCTCCTGGCCGCCCGTCCCGGCATGGGCAAGACCTCCTTTGCCCTGAACGTGGCGCTGAATGTGGCCAAGAGCACAAAAAAAACCGTGGCGGTGTTCTCCCTGGAGATGTCCCGGGAGCAGCTGGCGACCCGGCTTCTCAGCGCCGAGGCCCTGGTGGAGAACACCCGGCTCAAGACCGGCATGCTCCGGGAGACGGACTGGGAAAAGATCGCCGGCGCCGCCACGGTCCTCAACAAGGTGGACATCCGCATCGACGACAACCCCATGCTCTCCGTGGCGGACATGAACGCCAAATGCCGCCGCCTGGATGACCTGGGGCTGGTGGTCATCGACTATCTGCAGCTGATGACCTCCGCCGGCGGCAAGAGCGGCGGAGGCGAGAGCCGTCAGCAGGTGGTCTCCGACATGTCCCGGATGCTCAAGATCATGGCCAAGGAGCTCAACGTCCCGGTGATCTGCCTCAGCCAGCTCTCCCGGGCCAACGAAAAGCGGGACGACAAGCGGCCCATGCTCTCGGACCTGCGGGAATCCGGCGCCATCGAGCAGGACGCGGACATCGTCCTCTTCCTCTACCGGGACGACTACTACAATGAGGATTCTGAAAAGCACAATATCGCCGAGTGCATCGTGGCCAAAAACCGCCACGGCGAAACGGGCAAGGTGGAGCTGCGGTGGATGCCTGAGTACACCCAGTTCTCCACTCTGGATAACCGCTATGGCGACGAATGACCTTGCCGCCGCCCAGGCCTTCCTGCGGCGGCAGTTTCCCAAGGGCGGACGGGTGCTGTGCGCCGTCTCCGGCGGGCTGGACTCCATGTGCCTTCTGCACTTTCTGGACAGCTGGGGACGGAGAAACGGATTTTTCCCCGCCGCCGCCCACTTCAATCACCGTCTCCGCGGGGAAGCCGCGGACCGGGACCAGCGGTTCGTGGAAGACTGGTGCGCCGGCCGGGGCATCCCCTGCTTCACCGGCAGCGGCGACACCCGGGCGGAGATGGCCCGGTCCGGCCGCTCCCTGGAGGAATGCGCCCGGGACCTGCGCTATTCCTTTTTGCGGGAGAC
>CALWXI010000087.1 GCA_944385455.1 uncultured Oscillospiraceae bacterium
GCAGCCGTACTGGTATGTCACGCTGATCGGGGCCGTCCTGTCCCTGGCCTTCGGGGCCATCGTCCTCGTCAACCCCTTCGCGTCCACGGCGGCGCTGTGGGTCTTTATCGCCGTCTCCCTCATTGTAGAGGCCGTCGCGGACATCCTGTCGTTCTTCCTGGGACGGAGGTGACGCGCCCAGGCCAAAGCGCCGCGAGGCCCCGGATGTGCCGACGCACATCCGGGGCCTCGCGGCTGTTGGTATGGAGGGGAACGATTCCCAAACTGGGAAACTTAGTTCTTGGGGGGCATCACGGTGGCCATGCCTTTGATGACCACGTCGCCATTCTGGTTGGTGCAGATGGTCTCCAGCTTGACGATGTTCTTCTCAGCCATGATCTCGCTCACGGTGCAGGTGGCGGTGACGGTGTCGCCGAAACGCACGGGCTTGGTGAACTTGAGCTCCTGGCCCAGGTAGATGGTTCCGGGGCCGGGCAGCTTCATGGCCAGGACGGCGGAGATGAAGCCTGCGGAGAGGATGCCGTGGGCGATACGGCCGCCGAACATGGTCTTGCTGGAGGCATCCTCGTTCACGTGAGCGGGGTTGAGATCGCCGGTGATGCCGGCAAACAGATAGACGTCGGTCTCCGTGACAGTCTTGGACATGCTGGCGGAATCACCGATCTTCAGTTCCTGAATGGTCATTGGCTGCAAACTCCTTCCATTTTGTCATACGCTATGTCGAAGCCGTGGATGGGCGGCTGGACACAGCCCGGACAAGTGATCGCGAATCAGATGAACATGCCCCAGATAAGAGCCAGCACCAGGGAAGCCACCAGGGGGATGATGCAGGTGGTGACGCAGATGTCGATGTAGGACTCCTTGTGGGTGCAGTTGGACACGGCCAGCAGGGTCAGGACGGCGCCGTTGTGGGGCAGGGTGTCCAGACCGCCGGAGGAGATGGAGGCGATACGGTGCAGGGACTCCAGGGTGCTGGTGTTGCCAGCGGCCATCTCGGCGTACTGGGGACCCAGGGCCTCCAGGGCGATGGACCTACCGCCGGAAGCGGAACCGGTGGCGCGGGCCAGCAGGTTGACGGCCACAGCCTCGGAGAAGAGGATGGAACCGGGCATGTTCAGGGCGATGTTGGTCAGCACGGCGAAGCCGGGGACCACCTTGACCACGGAGCCGAAGCCCACGGCGCAGGCGGTGTTCATGATGGCGCCCATGGAGCCGTTGGCGCCATCGTTGATGGCGGGCAGCAGGGTCTTTGCCTGGCCCAAGTTCATGACGCAGCACACCAGGATGCCGCAGACCAGGGCGATGACGATGGCGTAGTTGGAGGCCAGGGTGATGCCGGTGGCGTTCTCCAGCAGGAGGGGGAACAGGGTGAGGAACAGCACCGCGACGAGCAGGGGCACCAGGCCGCTGAGCCAGTGCCAGGAGGGCATAGCGCTCTCGTCATACTCGATCTCCTTGTGCTTGGGGTCGGCCACGAAGTGCAGGCCCTTCTTGCGGGCCTGGCTGGCGCGCCACTCAAGGTAGGCATAGGCGGGGACGAACATCACGACGCAGGCCACGATGGAGAGCAGGGGGGCGGCCATGGTGGTGGTGCCGTAGTAAGAGGTGGGGATCAGGTTCTGGATCTGGGGGCTGCCGGGGATGGCGGTCATGGTGATACCAAAGGCGCCGGTGGCGATGGCGCCGGGCAGCAGGGTCCGGGGCAGGTCGGCCGCACGGTAGATGGAGTAGCCCATGGGGTAGATAACGAACACCACGACGAACAGGGAGATGCCGCCGTAGGTCATCAGCAGGCAGGGCAGCACCACGGCCAGCACGGCGAACTTGGAGCCGATGAGCTTCACCAGGGCGTTGCCCAGGCTGCGGGCGGAACCGGTCATATCCATGACCTTGCCGTAGACGGCGCCCAGGAAGAAGGGCGGGAACCACTGGAGTACGTAGTCGGCCATGCCCTTCATGTAGTCGCCGATGTAGGCGTCCAGCACGTTGTAGCCGCTGAGCACAGCCACCACCACGGCGCAGACGGGGGCGACCCAGATGATGGAGAAGCCCTTGTAGGCCAGGAACATCAGCAGCACCAGGCCCAGAATGATGCCAAACAGGCTCATGTAATTTTACCTCCTCAACACTTCTTTATATCTTCTCTTCTCAAAAAACGCGGGGATCGGTTTTCTCAGAAGGTAAGACCCATGCGCTCCTCACGGAAGATGCGCTCGTCCATGGTCTTGACGTCCTTCACGATGGGAGCGAAGTCCATCAGGTCCAGCACGTCCTTCTGGAGGTCCACACCGGGGGCGATCTCCTTGAGCTCCACGCCCTCGGGAGTGAGCTCAAAGACGGCGCGCTCGGTGATGTAGAGCACGGGCTGGCCCTTCTCCAGGGCGTACTCGCCGGAGAAGGTGACCTGCTCCACTTCCTTCAGGAACTTCTTGTCCCGGCCCTCCTGGAGGATCTGCAGCTTGCCGTCGGCCACACCCAGCTTCAGGCCGCCGGCGGTGAAGGTGCCGCAGTAGACGACCTTCTTGGCGTTCTGAGTGATGTTGATGAAGCCGCCGCAGCCGGCGATCTTGGGACCGAACTTGGAGACGTTGATGTTGCCCTTCTCGTCGGCCTGAGCCAGACCCAGGAAGGCCACATCCAGGCCGCCGCCGTCGTAGAAGTCGAACTGATAGGGCTGGTCCAGGATGCAGTCGGGGTTGGTGGTCACGCCGAAGTCCTTGCCGCCGGCGGGGATGCCGCCGATGGTGCCGGCCTCGGTGGTGAGGACCATGCCCTCCAGACCCTCTTCAGCGGCCACAGCGGCCACGCCCTCGGGCATGCCGATGCCCAGGTTGGTGATGGCGTTGGGCACCAGCTCCATGGCGGCCCGGCGGGCCACGATCTTCCGCTGGTCCAGCTTCATGGGCTGCAGGGAGTCCACGGGCACCCGGATCTCGCCGGAGTAGGCGGGATTGTAGCTGGTGCCGAAGGTCTGCATGTGGTTTTCGGGGGCGGCCACCACGATGGCGTCCACGTAGATGCCGGGCAGGCGGACCAGACGAGTGTCCAGAGCGCCGTACTCCACCACGTTCTCCACCTGGACAATGACCTTGCCGCCGGAGTTCTTGGCGGCCTGGGCGATGGCCAGGGTCTCAGCGGTGACGCCCTCCTTCTGGAAGGTGCAGTTGCCGTGGGTGTCGGCATAGGTGGCGCGGATCATAGCCACGTTGATGGGCAGGGCCTTGTAGAACAGACGCTCCTGGCCGCCGATCTCGATCAGCTCCACCAGGGGGCCGGCCTCCCGGGCCAGATCGTTGAGCATGCCGCCCTCCAGCCGGGGATCGGCGAAGGTCTTCAGGCCAACGTGGGTGATGACGCCGGGCTTGCCGGCGGCGATATCACGGAACAGGTGAGAAATGACGCCCTGGGGATAGTTGTAGGCAGCGCACTTGTTCTCCTGAGCCAGCTTCTGCAGCCGGGGCACCAGACCCCAGTGGCCGCCGATGACCCGGGCCACCAGGCCCTCTTCGCCCAGATGGTTGAGACCCCGGGTGGCGCTGTCGCCCTGGCCGGCGGCGTAGACCGCGGTGAGAGCCTTGGGGGAACCCTCATTCAGGAAGAGCTCCTGCATTTTGGCCTCTACCTCTTCCGGCACCATGGCACCAACAAAGCCGCCAAAGCCGACGGTGTCGCCATCGTGGATATAGGTGCGGACTGCCTCCTCAGCTGACATGATCTTGGGCATGGAACACCACTTCCTTTCCTGACACGCAATTTTGTGTATCTTGCATGCGCCACGGGATAGACGCGTACAGCATTTGGGAAAAATGGCCTTTGCCTGCCTATCAAATCGCCTGACGCATACACACAGTATATCCGCAAGAGGTAGCATATGTAAAATGCCTTTTTGAAAGGCAACCATGCAGAAGAATTATAGTTTGCACTATTTCTATGAAAATTAAAAAAATTTTATGTACAGTTTTGCTACAATAATACTTTTTACAAAATCCATCCATTCTAAAAAAGCATACTTTTGTGTCATCTCCTCAAAGCCGAGGGCCACTCTTTGGTTATATTGCATTGACAAATCATGTATTCTTCCGTTATAGTTAGGTATAACCACATTAATGTTATGGTTGGTGGCGCGGTATTTGCCGCGCAAGGAGGGACAGGTATGGAGATCCAACAGCTCAAGTACTTTGTCGAAGTGGTCCGCCAGGAGAGCTTTACCCGGGCGGCCGCCCAGCTTTTCGTCACCCAGCCCATGCTGACCCGGGCCATCAAGAGCCTGGAGGAGGAACTCAGCATCCGCCTCATCGAGCGCACCAGCAAGAGCTTCTACCTCACCGACGCCGGACAGGTCCTCTACGACCGGGCCCAGGATTTTCTCCTCCAATACGACGACATCTTCCAGACCATGGCCGACGTGCGCTCGGTGCGGACGGGAGAGGTCCGGCTGAGCATCCCCGGGGTGCTGCTGGAGGTCTACTTCCCGCTTCTGCTCGCCCGGTTCCACCGGCACTTCCCCGGCATCGACATCTCGGTGGTGGAGGAGGGCTCCAAGCTGGTGGCCGCCGCCGTCAGCTCCGGCCGGGCCGACCTGGGCCTGGTGATGCTGCCGGTGGACGAGCCCTACCGCTTTGAGAGCAAGACCCTCATCAGCGACGTCTGCCAGCTGGCGGTGAGCCGGCACCACCCCTTCGCCAAGCTCAGCAGCGTCAACCTTCAGGACCTGAAGAACGAGACCATACTTACCTTCAGTGAGACGGCCACCCTTCACGACACCTTTATCCGTATGTGCGGGGAGCAGGGCTTCGCCCCCCGCATCGCCTATAAGAGCCTTATGACCCGGTTCAGCATGAAGATGGTGGGGATGCAGCAGTGCGTGGCCGTCCTCCCCCTGCCCATCCTCCAGCCCGACCTGTGCGAGGAGCTGGTCACCGTCCCCCTGGAGCCGGTGATCCCCTGGGAGATCGCCATCATCCGCCGGCGGGAGGGCTACCGCTCCTTCGCCGCCACCCAGCTCTTCGACCACATCTGCGAGCACTTCGCCGCTCTGGAGGGCGGCGGGGCAGAAGAACTGAAGAACGGGGCGTGAGATCTTCCGCCGGTTCCCATTCCACTTCGCCGGGCTCGTCTTGAAGAAAGGACGGAGACACAGAAGCAAACCGGGCGGGCGCAGGCCGCCCGCCATATGGCTGCGGCACCGTGTTTTCGCGGGCGCGCCGGGTCGTCGCGCCCCCCACAAAGAAGAACCACGTCCCACCCTGTCATTCTGAGGCCGCAGGCGGTCAAATCCGCAGCCCCGTCCTTGGCTCCCTCTCCGAGGGAGCTGCCGCCGCAGGCGGCTGAGGGAGTATCCCTGTTAC
>CALWXI010000088.1 GCA_944385455.1 uncultured Oscillospiraceae bacterium
GGCCAGGACCGCGCCGGGAATGACGGTGATCCACCAGGCGCTGTTGATGAAGCTCTTGCCGCCGTTGATGATGGCGCCCCACTCCGGCGTGGTGGGCTCCACGCCGATGCCCAGATAGCTCAGGGAGGCGGCGGTGCCCATGCACATGACGATGTCGGAGGCGGCGTAGACGATGGCGGAGCTGATGACATTGGGCAGGATGTGGCGCAGCATGATCCGCAGGTCCGAATAGCCCATGGTCCGGGCGGACTGGACGTACTCGGACTGTTTGGCCACCAGCACCTCACTGCGGATCAGCCGGGTGTACTCCTTCCATCCCACGATCCACATGGCGATGAGCAGGTTCCGGGTGCCCGGCCCCAGAATGGCCACGATGGCGATGACCATGATCAAAAACGGGAAGGCCATGAACACGTCCAGCACCCGCATGATGGCGGCGTCCACCTTGCCGCCGTAGTAGCCGGCGATGAGTCCCAGCAGGGATCCGAACACGAAGGGCACCGCCACGCAGCCCAACCCGATGAGCAGGTCGATGCGGGTGCCGTACACCACACGGGAAAAGAGGTCCCGGCCGTAATTGTCGGTGCCGAACCAGTGCTGGGCGGAAGGGCCCAGCAGCATGGCGGACTGATCGTAGGCATAGGGGTCCACGGAGGTGAGCAGCTGGGGGAAGACGGCCACGAACACCGCCACCGCCACGATCACCAGGCCCATCACCAGAGAGGGGCTGCGCTGCCACAGGCTCAGGCGGCGGACGCCGCCCCGGGCGGTCACTTTCACTTTCATATCCCTTCCCCCTTACTTCAGCGTGATCCGGGGATCCAGCACAGAGTACAGGATATCCGTCAGCAGATTGATGGCCAGTACCACCAGGATGAACGCCAGCACGGCGCCCTGCACCACGGCATAGTCCCGGCTGCTCACAGCGCCCACCAGCAGCGCCCCCATGCCCTGGAGAGAGTAGATGTTCTCCACGATCACCGTGCCGCCCAGCATGGAGATGATCCGGATGGACAGCAGCGTGGCGGTGGGGATCATGGCGTTGCGAAGCACATGCATGCAGCCCACCCGAAAGCCGCCCAGGCCCTTGCACCGGGCGAAATCCACATAGTCCTGGCCCCGGACGTCCACCACGTTGTTGCGGACGTTGCGGATGATGACGGAAGCGGCGAAGATGGCCTCCGTCAGGGCCGGAAGGAACAATCCCTTGACATGGTCGATCCATGTCTCGCCCCAGCCGGAAATGGAGAACCAGCGCAGCTGCACGCCGAAAATCAGCATCAGCATCAGTCCCACCCAGAAGGTAGGCAGGGACAGTCCCAGCAGGGCGAAGGAGCGGATGCCCTGGTCCGTGAGACGGTCCTTGCGGATGCCGGAGAGGTAGCCCAGGGGCAGCCCGATGATGACCGTCATGGCCGTTGCCATCAGGGTCAGCAGCACCGTGACCTTCATCCGGCTGGCCAGCAGCGCGGCCACCGGCATGTTGTACTGGGTGGAATCTCCCAGATCCAGCCGCAGCAGGCTCTGGCAATAGACCAGGAACTGCTTGAAAATGGAGTCATTGAGGCCCATCTTTTCCCGATAGGCCGCCAGCACCTCCGGCCGGGCCTTATCGCCCAGGATGGCGGTGGCGGTGTCGCCGGGCAGGAAGCGGACCAGAGCGAACACCAGCACGATCCCGATGATCAGCACGGGGATCATCTGCAGGATGCGCTTGAGAATGTAATTGAGCTTTTCCATAAGCCTCTCCTTTGGCGGAAATGGGCGGCAGCACCGGCGCATCAATGATATGCAAAGCCACGGGGGCATTCACCCCGTGGCCTTGCGGACGGCATGCGCTTCCCGGAATCAGCCGGCGGTCTTGGTCATGGTGGCCAGGCGCAGGTTGCCCAGCGGAGTCTGAACGAAGTTGGAGATGTTCACAGACTCAGCGTTGGCATAGGGAATCGTGCAGATGGGAATGTAAATGTAGGCGTCGGCAATGCGCTGCTGGATCTCGTAGTAAAGCTCCTTGCGGACGGTCTCGTCCAGCTCACGGTTGGCCTGGTCGTTGAGCTCCTCGATGCCCTCCACCTTGTAGTTGGTGTCGAAGCCGCTGCAAAGATCAAAGTCGCACAGGTACTCCATGAACTCGGAGGGATCGCAGATGTCGTCGGTCCAGTAGTCCACCACCACGTCGAAGTTCAGACCGTAGAGGTTGTCGGTGTACGTGACCTTCTCATAGGAGCAGATCCGCACATCCACGCCGATCTGGGCCCACTGCTCCTTGACCAGGGTGGCGATGGACTCCTCCACGGTCTTGCCGGAGCAGATCATGAGGTCCAGAGAGAAGCCGTCGGGATAGCCGGCCTCGGCCAGCAGCTCCTTGGCCCCCTCCAGGTCCTGCTGGTTGACGGGGATGGAAGGGTCGATGTAGGCGCTGACGGTGGGCAGCACCGTGGAAGCCACCTCACCGTAACCGTAAGTGGCCACGCTGGTGATGGTGGTAGGATCGGTGGCCATGGACAGGGCCTGGCGCACCTTGGGGTTGCTGAGATACTCGTTGGAGGTGTTCAGGGCCAGGAAACGGGTCTCACAGCTGGTGGACGGATCCACCACCACGCGGTCGTCGCTTTCCAGCTGATAGAGGCTGTCCATGGACAGGTTGATGGCCACGTCGATGTCGCCGGACTGCAGCTGCATCACCCGGGAGTTGTCGTCGGCGATGACCCGCATGAGAATGTTCTCGGTAACGGGCTGGCCCTCGATGTGATAGTAGGGGTTGGCCTCGAAGGTCATGGACTCGCCCTTGCTCCAGTCAGTGAGCATATAGGGGCCGGTGCCGATGAAGCCGTTGACGTAACCCTCGTCGCCCACCTGCTCGTAGTAGGCCTTGGACTGGACACCGCAGGTCCACATGCTCAGGTTGGGCAGCGTGGCGGCAGAGACCTCCTTGAGGTGGACGATGAAGGTTGTATCGTCCGGCGCTTCCACGGAGGCAATGTTCTCCACGGTGAAGTACCAGCTCTCGTCAGGCATGCTCATGGCCCGCTCAAAGGAGAACACCCAGTCCTCGCCGGTAACGGGAGTGCCGTCGGAGAAGCGCAGGCCCTCCTTGAGGTTGAAGGTGTAGGTCAGGCCGTCGTCGCTGATGGTCCAGTCGGTGGCCAGGCAGGGCTCCACCGCGGAGCCGTCGTCGGTGCACTGCACCAGGCCCTCCAGCATCAGATCCAGGATCCAGATATTGTAGTTGCCCACCTGCACCACAGGATCCAGATTGTCGGAGTCATAGGCCCGGCCGATGACAATGGTATCCGCCGGGGCGGCGTCGCCCCCGCCGTCTGCGGGCTGCTGGGCCTCCTGGGTTTCGGAGCCGCCGCAGGCGGTCAGACTCAGCGCCGTCACCAGTGCCAAAGCCAGACAGACAAGCTTTTTAAAATTCATCTCAGCACTCTCCCTCTTTGCAAAATATGGTTCCTTTTGCAAGGAACACCAAGTAACTTTTACCATATTACTTGATTCCGTTGGAAAAAGTCAATATGAAATACAGGGAAACCAGGATATTTTTACAGTCTTTTTTGATAAAAACCACGAAAGAGCCGTCATTTTGGAATTGCGCTTTTCCGCATGGCGGCGTATAATTTGAAAGCAATCGGGATTTTTTGCCCCTTGGGGGGCGGAACCTGCATAAAAGCAAAAACATGCATCAAAATATGCATCTTACAGGAGGCGCATCCATGAGACTGCAGCACATGACCTGGCCACAGGCCCAGGACTATTTCACCCGGAAGGATCTGGTGTTGCTGGGCGTGGGCAGCAACGAATGCCATGGCCGGCACATCGCCCTGGGCACCGATACCCTGGTACCGGAAAAGCTTTTGGAGCTGATCGAGGCCCGGGCGCCGGAATACCTCATCGCCCCGGTGGTGCCCTACGGAAACTGCGATGACCTGATGGGCTTTCCCGGCAGCATCTCTCTGGGCCCGGATGTGCTGCGGGCGGTGATGACCCGCATCACCGACGCGCTGTACGATTGCGGCGTGCGGCGCTTTGCCATCGTCAACGGCCACGGCGGCAACATCCGCACCCTGGAGGAGGTGGGCTGCGCGCTTCACCGCCGGGGCGCCTGGTGCGCCCTTTTGAACTGGTGGAAGATGGCCGGAGAGCTGAACCCCGCCTGGGCCGGCGGTCACGGCGGCGGCCAGGAGACAGCGGCGGTGATGGCGGTGGATCCCGCCCTTGTGGACCGTTCCGCCATCGACGGGCAGATGCTCTGCAACGACGCCGGCGACACTCTGCCCACCAACGGCTTCGACTTCGTGCGCTACAAGGGTGTGAACGTGGAGCTGCCCCGGGACGTGCACCAGTACGCCCACAACGGCTGGATCGGCCCGGATCATCCGAAGGACGCCACGGAGGAGTGGGGCCGGGAGATGCTCAACGCCACGGCGGATTACATCGTGGATTTCCTGGCCGAATTCTCCCGCATCCCTCTGCCCGCGCCCACCCGTTTTCTCTGAAATATCCGAACATACAAGACACCGCGCTCCCGCTTCTGCGGGAGCGCGGTGTTCGTCCTCTCAGAGCGCTCAGTCGTCAAAGACCTTCAGAGCATTGGTGAAATCCGCGATGAGGTCCTCGGGGTCCTCCAGACCCACGGAAACCCGGATCAGGCCGAAGGTGATGCCCATCTTCCGCCGCTCCTCCTCGGGCACATCATAGTGGGAGGAGGTGACGGGGTGGGCGATGGTGGTGCGGGGCCCGCCCAGGGTCATGGCGTAGCGCACATAGCGCAGCGCATGCATGAAGGCGTTGATCTTCTCCCGGTCCTCGGGAACAAAGAAGCTGAGCATGCCGCCGTAGCCGTGCTCAAAGACGCGGCTGGCCAGTTCGTGCTGGGGATGGCTGGCAAGGCCGGGATAAAGCACCCGGGTCACATGGGGGTCCTTCTCCAGGGCCGCCGCCAGCCTGGCGGCGTTGTCCATGTGGCGGGGCATCCGCAGATCCAGGGTCCGGATGGAGCGGGACACCGTCCAGCAGGAGAAGGGATCCGCCACGGAACCGGTAAACTGCTGGATCTCATAGGCCTCCTTGATGAACTCCCGGGAGCCGGTGATGGAGCCGCAGAGGGTGTCGCCGTGGCCGTTGACGAACTTGGTGAGGCTGCTGACCACCACGTCCGCCCCCTGCTCCAGGGGCCGGATCATATAGGAGGTGGTAAAGGTATTGTCCACCACCAGCCTGCAGCCGTGGGCGTGGGCGATCTCCGCCACGGCGGCGATGTCCACGATGCCCATCATGGGGTTGGACTCCGTCTCCGTGTAGAGCACCCGGGTGTTGGGCCGGATACCAGCGCGGACCTGATCCAGATCGGCAAAGTCAATGTAGGTGACCTCCACGCCGAACTTGCCCAGCACCCGGCTGATGACGTCGATGGTCTCTCCGTAGAGGGTCCGGTCGGAGAGGATGTGGTCCCCGGCCTTCACCAGGGTCTGCAGGGCCGTGGTGATGGCGGACATGCCGCAGTTGCAGATGAGAGTGTCCTCGCCGCCTTCCAGATAGGTCATGGACTCGGCCAGCAGCGTGCGGTTGGGATTGCAGGTGCGGTTGTAAGCGTAGCCGCCGCCGTCATAGACGAAATCCAGTTCGTCCAGGTCGGAGACGTTGAAGGCGTTGGTGAGGTAGATGGGCTCGCACTCCGGCGTGTCATGCTTGCCGGTGATGCGGCTGCCCTTGTACAGAATCTCGGTTCCTCTGGACATATCGTTCCTCCTTTAATGCACCATATCCAGCAGGAAGCCGTCCTTTTCCACGGCGATGCTGGAGGTGAGATACAAAATGCGTCCGTCAGCGGGCACGTGGACCTGGGCCGCGGGATTGCCGAAGTAGTCCCAGATCTCGCCGATCTTCTGCCCGGCCTTGACATCGGTGCCGGCCTCCACGCAGCGCACAAAGATACCCTGAACGGGGGCGTACACCGTTTCATAGGTGGTGAACCAGGCGGGATCGGCGGTGGGCACCGCCTCGCCGGCCAGGTTGCCCATGCGGCGCAGCACGTTGCGGATGCAGAAGAGCTGTCCGTCCACATATTCCCGGTCGGTGCGGCCCATCTGACCGATCTCCACGATGGCGCCGGCAACGCCGTGCTGGACGGAGTTGAGATAGTTCAGGCCCTGGGGCAGATCGCCGGGGTCTGCGTTGAGGTTGGACTCCACCAGACTGGGCATGCCGCTGTAGAGGGCGATGTCCCGGCTCATGGCGTCCACCTTTTCGCTGTATCCGGTGCCGAACTCACAGAAGGGCGCCAGGGTCTCGGTCATGTCGCCGCAGTGGAGGTCGATGTGGTAATCCGCTCCGGCAATGATGTCGTGGAAGAGATGGTAGGTCAGCTGCTGGGTGTAGGTGCCGTTCAGGTCGCCGGGGAAGCAGCGGTTGGGGTTCTTCCCGTCCACCGGGCAGACAAAGGGTGTCCGGGTGCGGAAGGACTCCAGGGTGCTGATGGTCACCACGGTGACGGTGCCCCGGATGTCCTGGAGGTCACAGGTGCGGCAAAACTCCGCCGCCGCCAGAATGGGAGGATATTCGCAGCCGTGGATGCCGGCGGTGATGACGGCATGGGGGCCGGGGACGCCGCCCTCCAGGGTCACCACGGGGATTTGGATCTCCCGGCCTTCGCCGGTGGGATAGCAAAGCATTTTTTCTGTCTTTTTCATGGGATTCTCCTTTGACCGTGCGAAAATTCATAGGCGCGAAGCATTATTTTTTTACTATATACTACCGAAAAAACCATGTCAAGCCTCCCCTCGGCCATACCTTTTCCGCCGTCACCCTTCGTCCGCCGGATGCATACCCTGGTGGCGGAAGGATGTGATTTTCATGACACTCATCAACCGTCTGGACAACACCGCCAGCGTCACCTACAACGGCACTACCGTCAGCAGCAACCCCGTCTCCACCCTGCTGCTTCTGCCCCCCACCGTGGCCAAATCCGTGGACCGGCCCACCGCCTCCATTGGAGACACCCTGACCTACACCGTCACCGTTACCAACGTATCCCTGAGCCCCATCAGCAACCTGCCCTTCTCAGACACCATTCCCGAGGGCGCGCTGTATCTCCCGGACTCCTTCACCCTCAACGGCAGCCCCGCCACCCCCACGATCACCGGCAGCACCCTCGGCTATACGATCCCCAATATTCCCGCCGCCGGCATTGCCATCCTGACGTTTCAGGTGCTGGTTGAAGGCTCCGCCTGTTAACTGCGCCAACCGACGCGTGCCCTGCGGCTCCGGTCGGAACGCGGTGGCGGAGCTGACGCTGTTTCTTCACAGCGCCACCCGCCTCCGCTTCGGCGGAAAAACCATCTCCAGCAATCCCGTTTTGGTGGAGACCCGCGTCCCCATCCGCTTTTTCCTGCGGTAAGGGCGGTGAAAAGGAGACTCTCATGTTCAAACACATCACGGCGCGCCTGCGCGTCCTGCGCAGCGGCTTGCGTTCATCTGAAAAGGGCGTTCCGGCGCATTTTTGCGCCGGAACGCCCTTTCGGCGCTCGTGCAGTCGGACCGTCCGCTCGCCAATGTCTCCCGGCAGGCGGTTTTTCTGCCCGTATTGGTTGACGCATGTAAACCGATCTGTTATAATTGGATTACAGAAGTAGACCAATGGAGGTGACATGGATGGCGCATCCACAGGTGACGCTCTCCCCGGGAGAGTGGCGGGTGATGGAAGAGCTCTGGCAGCGGCCCTGCACGCTGATGGAGCTGGTGCGGGCGCTGGGTGATTCCGCGGGCTGGGCCAAGAGCACCGTCACCACCATGATCCGCCGGATGGAGGAAAAGAAGCTGGTGACCCATGAGCAGTCCGGCCGGGCCAAGGTATTTCATCCTGCCGTCAGCCGGGAGGCAGTGGCGGCGGCGGAGACGGATTCCCTGCTCCAGCGGGCCTATCACGGCAGCGCGGGACTGCTGATCAACTCTCTGGCCCAGCGGGAGCTGCTGACCCGATCGGACATCGAGGCCTTGTACGACGTGCTGCGCAAAGCGGAGGAGGATGCCATATGAGAGTGGTCCTGATCACGTCCACGCTGCTGATCCTGATATTGATTCTGCTGCGGCATCTGCTCCGGGGCCGCATCAGCCTGCGGCTGCAGTATGCTCTGTGGCTGCTGGCGGCACTGCGGCTGCTGGTGCCCGTGCAGATCGGCAGCAGCGCCCTGAGCGCATTGCATCTGGCCCAGCAGGTGGAACAGCGGGTGGAGCTGGCTGCGGCGGAAATGACCGCCACGGCGGAGCCCGCAGGAGAAACGCCGGATACCAATCTTCCGGCAGCCGCCCCCGTCTCCCCCGTCCCCGGAGCCACGCCGGACCAGACGGCGCCAGACCTGCCGCCAGCCGTCGCCGCGCGGGACGGCGGCCACTGGCTCCAATCTGTATGGCTGCTGGGCGCGCTGGCCATGGCGGGGTGGTTCCTCGCGGTGAACCTCCGGTTCCGGCGCCGGGCCGCCGCCGGAGCGGAGCGGCTGGAAGCGGACTGCCCCATCCCGGTATATGTGTCGGCGTCGGTGCCCTCCCCCTGTCTGGTGGGTCTGCTGCGCCAGCGGATCTACGTGACCCCCGCTTCCGCAGCGGACCCCCGCCGGCTGCGCCACGTTCTGGCCCATGAGCTGACCCACCGCCGCCATGGAGACACCTGGTGGTCGGCGGTGCGGGCGGCATGCCTGTGCCTGTACTGGTTCGACCCCCTGGTATGGTGGGCGGCGGTGCTGTCCCGGCAGGACTGCGAGCTGGCCTGCGACGAGGGCGCCATCCGCCGCCTGGGAGAATCCGAGCGGCTGGCCTACGGCCGGACCCTGGTGGATCTGGTGGCCGGAGGACCCTCTCCCGCCGGCCTTCTGCAGACCGCCACCACCATGCACAGCAGCCAAAGCGGGCTGAGAGAGCGCATTGCCCTGATCGTGAAGCGCCCCCGGACGCTGGCCGTCACGGCGCTGTGCCTGCTGACGGCGGTGGCGCTTCTGGCCGCCAGCACCTTTACCGGCGCGCCCCAGGCGGACGGGGACACC
>CALWXI010000089.1 GCA_944385455.1 uncultured Oscillospiraceae bacterium
TCATGAGCTGCGATGTGGACGGGCATGGGCTGCTGTCCACGGATGAGCGGCTGGCCGGCATGGTGGTCACCATGCCGGAGGAGATGACCCGCCAGATCATGGAGGAGGGAGACTCCGCCAGGCGCACCACGCTGGACGGGCTTTATGAGTCCAAACGGTTCGTGGTGGGTGTGCCGGCGGTGAACGGTGCCACCGGCGAGACTGTGGGCGAGGTGTTCGCCCTGTCCACCACCGCCTCCCTGGATGCCATGTGGAAGGGCTTTGTAGGCCTCTTTTTCATGACCGCCTTCGTGGTGCTGATGATCTCCTTCATGGCTTCTTCGGTCACCACCATGCGCCAGATCCAGCCCATCCGGGAGATGGCCACCGCCACCCGGCAGTACGCCGAGGGCAATTTCGACATCCGCCTCAACGACTACGGCCGCCGGGACGAGATCGGAGAGCTGGCCTCCTCCTTCAACAATATGGCGGAAAAGCTCCAGCAGACGGAGCGGCAGCGCCGGGAGTTCATCGCCAACATCTCCCACGAGCTCAAGACCCCCATGACCACCATCGCCGGCTATACCGACGGCATCCTGGACGGCACCATCCCTCCGGAGAACGAGCACAAGTATCTCCAGATCATCTCCGACGAGAGCCGGCGATTGAGCCGCATGGTGCGCCGGATGCTGGACATGAGCCAGTTCCAGGCCATGGATCCCCTGCGCGGCGGCAGCCATTTCGATATCTGCGAGAGCATGCGCCGGGTGCTGATCTCCATGGAGAAAAAGATCACGGACCGGAATCTGGACGTGGAGGCGGATATCCCCGACGAGCCCATCCTGGTGCTGGGAGACAACGACATGATCACCCAGGTGATCTACAACCTGCTGGAAAATGCCACCAAGTTTGCCCGCGCCGGCTCCACGCTGTATCTGGGGGTGGAGACCCTGGACGGCAAGGCCCGGGTGACGGTACGCAACCTGGGGGACACCATCCCCGCTCAGGAGCTGCCGCTGCTGTTCGAGCGCTTCCACAAAAGCGACAAGTCCCGCAGCGAGGACAAGGACGGCGTGGGTCTGGGATTGTACATTGTCAAGACCATCCTGGAGCAGCACCGCGAAAAAATCAATGTCACCAGCGAGGACGGCGTCACCACGTTCTCCTTCTCGCTGGCCATGGAATGAGAGTCAGAATACATGAATGAACGAGAGATCCCCGGTCTTTCCGACCGGGACCCCCGGGAGGTGGTGGAGGTCTACCGCCCCCGGGAGCACCGGGAGGTGGTGGAGGTCTATACCCGGCCCCTGCCCGGCGGATGCCGGCCCAAGCTCCCTGTCAGACCCCGCCGCAGGCGGAGCCGCCGGGGACTTTGGGTGTTTCTGGCCTGCTTCGGCCTGACGGCGGCCCTGGCACTGACGGCGGCGCTGGCCCGGTTTTGGTGGCGGGACGGCCCGCAGGCGGAGTACTATCCGGAGGACGGCTGGGAGGAAAGCCCTCAGGGCGTGTCCATCCCCACCTATCCCATCGGGCAGGATGTCACGCTCACTGTGGGCAACGCCCCCGGAGCGGTGCTTACGCCTCAGGAGATCTACCGGACGGTGAACCCGGCGGTGGTGACGGTGATGGCGCCGCTGTCCGACGGGAGCGGTGTGTCCGTGGGGACCGGCGTGATCTTCACCGCCGACGGCTACATTCTCACCAACTACCATGTGGTGGATGGGGGAACGTCCTGCGCGGTGGCCCTGGACACCGGCGTGCAGTATGACGCCCGGTATGTGGCGGGAGACGCGGAAAAGGATCTGGCAATTTTGAAGGTGGAGGGAGAGGGTCTGCCCACGGCCACCTTCGGAGATTCGGATCTTCTGACGGTGGGGGATCCGGTGTACGCCATCGGCAACCCCCTGGGGGTGGAGCTGCGTGGCACCTTCACCGACGGCATCGTCTCCGCCATCGACCGGGACGTGCAGGTGGACGACCACACCATGACTCTGATCCAGACCAATGTGGCCCTGAACTCCGGCAACTCCGGCGGGCCTCTCATCAACCAGTACGGCCAGGTGGTGGGCATCAATGTCATCAAGATGAGCTCCCGGTACTCCAATGTGGAGGGGCTGGGCTTTGCCATCCCATCCGCTTCCATGGAGCGGATGGTCAATGACCTGCTGGCCTTCGGCGAGGTGACGCCGGAGCCCCTTTTGGGCGTATCGGTGAGCATTCAGGGCGCGGCGTTCCCCGACGGATCCGTGGGTGTGGAGGTCATGGAGGTGACTCCCGGCTCCGCGGCGGATCTGGCCGGCATCCGGGTGGGGGATTACATCCTCACCGCCGGCGGTGTGGAGATCGACTCCAGCCGGACGCTTCTGCGGGTGCGGCGGCAGTACCATGTGGGGGAGGAGCTGCCCATGACGCTGCTGCGTGACGGCACGCTGCTGGAGACGGCGCTGCTGTTGTCCCAGGGCGTGGAATGAAGAAAAAAGACGTGACGCAGGTCACGTCTTTTTTTTCCGGGTGTTCCGCAGTAAGGACGCTCCCGCCAGCAGAAGGCATACGCCGAAGGGCCGGCGCAGGGCGTCGGCATCCACCGCGGCGGCGGCCCAGGCCCCCAGCAGAGCCGCGGCCAGAGCCGGCGGCACGGCGGCTTTCCATGTGGGGCGGTCCAGGAATCCTCCCTTCCAGTGGCGCCACAGCGCCCCGCCGGCGGCGGGGAGGAAAAAGAGAAGATTGATGCCCTGAGCGGTGTGCTGGTCCACTCCGAGAAAGAGGGTCATCACCACCAGCAGCAGCGTCCCGCCGCCGATGCCCCAGGCGGAGAGGACCCCGGCGCCCAGTCCGCACAGAAAGGGCAGCAGCCACTGTGTCACAGCAGGTATCGAACCCCCGCGTACAGCAGCAGTGCCGCGAAGAGCCGCTGGAGCAGGGCGGTGGGCACCCGGGCATACAGGCGGCCGCCCAGCAGCCCCCCGCACAGCCCGCCCGCCAGATAGGGCAGGGCGGCGGAGAGGGTCACGCCGCCCTGCCACACATACGCTCCGGCGGACACCAGACACACCGGAAAGATCACCGCCACACTGGTGGCGTAGAGCCGGCGGGGGGACAGACCTCCGCCGCGGCGGAGGATGGGCAGGAGCACCATGCCGCCGCCTCCGCCGAAGAGGCCGTTCACCAACCCCGCCGCGGCGCCCGCCAGCCGCGCCGTCCGTTTCGATGTCATGGGTCTCACCTCCCGGGTGCCGTGATGTAGGCCGCTCCGGAAAACGGGACGCCATCCGGAGCGGCGGGACTCATTTGAGCTTGAAGCTCTGGCAGTCGGTGCATTCGGCCATGGTGGGGTTGGCCTCATGGGTGCCCACCTGGATGGAGTTCAGGCCGCAGTACTGGGAGTCCTGGCAGTGGTGGGCACAGTTGCTCACCGTGCAGTGGATGCTCTGGTTGGGGGTGCAGTTGCAGTCCTTGTTCATGGTTGGATCCTCCTGCGAAAAAATGATGTTTGGCCTTTCGCCGTTGGGTAGTATGCTCCGGCAGGACAGGATCTATGCAAAAAAACGGGACCGGAGACCGGTCCCGTTTCAGATGCCCAGCAGCAGCGTGGCAAATCGAAAATAGATGAGAAGGGAGATGGAGTCCACGATGGTGGAGATGAAGGGCGAGGCCATCACCGCGGGATCGAACCCTACCTTCTCCGCCAGAATGGGCAGCGAGCAGCCCACCAGCTTGGCGCACAGCACCGTGCCCACCAGGGTGGCGCACACCACCAGCGCCACCAGAGGCGTCACCTCAGGGTTGTGCATCAGCCAGCGGTCCACGATCATCATTTTCACGAAATTGGCCGCGGCCAGACAGATGCCGCAGCAAAGGGATACCCGGAATTCCTTCCACAGCACCCGCAGCAGATCGGAAAACCGCACCTCCCCCAGGGACAGCGCCCGGATCACCGCGGTGGAGGCCTGGGTGCCGCTGTTGCCGCCGGTGCCGGAGAGCATGGGGATGAAAGCGGTGAGGATGGCGCAGGCGGACAGGGAATTTTCAAAGCGGGTGAGGATGATTCCCGTGAAGGTGGCGGAGAGCATCAGGATCATCAGCCAAGGGGTCCGGGCTTTCCAGGTCTCCAGCACGCCGGTTTTGAGATACGGCTTGTCGGAGGGGAGAATGGCGGCCATCAGCTCGATGTCCTCGGTGACCTCCTCCTGCAAAACGTCCATGGCATCGTCCACGGTGACGATGCCCACCAGCCGGTTCTCCGTGTCCACCACGGGGAGGGCCAGGAAGTCATACTTGCTCAGGGCCCGGGCGGTGGTCTCCTGGTCGTCCAGGGTGTGAACGGAGATGATATTGGTTTCCATAATGTCGCCGATGATGTCGTCCTCATCGGCCAGCAGCAGCGTCCGGATGGACAGCAGGCCGATGAGATGGCGCTGCTCGTCGATGACATAGCAGACGTTGATGGTCTCCTTGTCGGGACCGGTGCGGCGGATGCGCTTGAAGGCGGCCTCCACCGTCATGCTCTGCTTGAGGTCCACGAACTCCGTGGTCATGATGCTGCCGGTGGAATCCTCGGGATACTTCAGGATCTCGTTGATGCTCTTGCGCATCTCCGGGTCGGAATGGCGGAGGATACGCTTGACCACGTTGGCCGGCATTTCCTCCACGATGTCCACGGTGTCGTCCAGATACAGTTCGTCCAGCACCTCCTTGAGCTCGGTGTTGGAAAAGCTCTGGATCAGCATTTCCTGTTCGTCGGAGTCCAGCTCCACGAACACCTCCGCCGCCAGCTCCTTGGGCAGCAGCCGGAACATCAGGGGGACCTCCTCGCCCAGATCCGCGCAGACCGAGGCGATGTCCGCCGGTGCCATGGGCAGCAGCAGGTCCCGCAGCTGGGCGTAGCGCTTTTCCCGGATGTATTCCTCGATGGCTTCCAGCAGCTCTTCCCGCTTCCGCGCCTGTTCCAGCATGACGTTCCGCCTCCTTTCCAAATCTGCCGTGAAAAAAGAAAGCCCCCAGTCGCACCGTCCGGCTCAACTGGAGTTTCTCCGCAACGGGAAGACCGCGTTTCCAAACAGTCTTCCCCAACCGTTCAAGCTTTAGCCTCACAAGGCGGTGAAATCGCATTAGATGATACCTTCGTGTTCGATATCGCCTGTTCAAACCCTCTCATGATGTCTCCATCACTCTGCGGCAGCGATCCATATCCCTGTGGTAGCCTTACCTACCGGACGATATTTGATTTTCCGCGTTTCGATATTCATAGTATGACAACTTTCCGCCAATGTCAAGGTATGGAGGGAGGAGGAAGCAAAATTTTACCTGAGGGAAAAGACCGGAAGAAGGCGCCCGCCCGGCAGGCCGCTTCCCGGCATGCGGTGTCCGCCGCCGATGTCAATGCCTCCGCGGCCGGCTGCCTGGCCGCCGATGGCTTGAGCTGAGCGGAAACTTGTAGTATAATCATAAACAGACCCGCGCCTGCGAGCCCTGGCGGCGGAGAGTGGCGCGGCCCGGCCGGCGAATGCCGCCCAAAGTACGGGGAAATATGAGACGGGGAAGGGGAGAGGAGCCATGGGCATCCATGACGGACACCGGGAACATATGCGCCGGCGGTTCGTCCAGAGCGGACTGGACGGCTTTGCCGACCATGAGGTGCTGGAGCTGCTGCTCTATTACGCCATTCCCCGGCGGGACACGAATCCCATTGCCCATGCCCTGATGGAGCGGTACGGCTCCCTGTCTGCGGTGCTGTCGGCTCCGGCGGAGGACCTGCGGCGCACGGAGGGCATCGGGGATCAGGCGGCGGTGCTGCTGAGCCTGATCCCCCGGGTGTGCCGCCGGCTGCAGCTGGCCCAGAGCGCCGGGGACGAGCAGGTGCTCAATTCCTCGGAGCGGGCGGGAAGCTTCCTTCTGGCCTGCTTCGCCGGGGAGCGCAACGAGGTGATCTACCAGCTGTGCCTGGACCGCAAGGGCCGGCTCCTGGCCTGCAAGCGGCTGGGGGAGGGCAGCGTGGCATCGGCGGATCTGGATGTGCGCCGCCTGGTGGAAAACGCCATCCTCACCGGCGCCAGCGCCGTGATCCTGGCCCACAATCACCCCAGCGGCGTGGCGCTGCCCTCCGGCGGGGACTACGCCGCTACCGACCGGGTGAAAACCGCCCTGGAGTCCATCGGCATCCGGCTGGCGGACCATATCATCGTGGCGGACGGAGACTTCGTTTCCATGGCCGACAGCGGGTATCTGGGCTGAAAAGAATCGAACAAATGTTGCCATATGCCGGGGGCTGTGGTATCATGAAAACACTTTGGGCGGCGGCCGCCGCCCGGCGGAACGAAGGATGACGGGAGGCGCAGCTGTATGCCGGACTTTCAGGTGATATCGGAATTTCAGCCCTCGGGGGACCAGCCCCAGGCCATCGCCGCTCTGGCCCGGGGCATCGAAAACGGGCTGAAGGAGCAGGTGCTGCTGGGCGTCACCGGTTCCGGCAAGACCTACACCATGGCCAAGGTGATCGAGGCCGTCCAGCGGCCCACGCTGGTGCTGGCCCATAACAAGACCCTGGCCGCCCAGCTGTGCGCGGAGTTCAAGGAGTTCTTTCCCAACAACGCCGTGGAGTACTTCGTCTCCTATTACGATTACTATCAGCCGGAGGCGTATATCCCCCACACGGACACCTATATCGCCAAGGATGCCGCCACCAACGAGGAGATCGACCGGCTGCGGCTCAGCGCCACCTGCGCGCTGCTGGAGCGGCGGGACGTCATCGTGGTGTCCTCCGTCAGCTGCATCTACGGCCTGGGTGAGACAGACGACTTCGCCCAGATGGTGGTGTCGCTGCGGGTAGGGGCCCAGTGGGATCGGGATGAGCTGCTGCGCCGTCTGGTGGAGATCCGATACGAGCGCAACGACATCGCCTTTGAGCGCAATATGTTCCGGGTCCGGGGGGATACGGTGGAGCTGTACCCCGCCTATTACAAGGACCATGCCGTCCGGGTGGAGTTTTTCGGCGATGAGATCGAGCGCATCAGCGACTTTCATCCCGTCACCGGCGCGGTGAACCGGGTCTTGAACCACAGCGCCATCTACCCCGCCAGCCACTACGTCACCACCAAGGAGAAAATGGACCGGGCCATCGGCCAGATCCGCACGGAGCTGGAGGAGCAGGTGAAGGTCTTTACCGACAACAATCAGCTGGTGGAGGCCCAGCGCATCCGCCAGCGGACGGAATACGACATGGAGATGATGGCAGAGCTGGGGTACTGCTCCGGCATCGAGAATTACTCCCGCATCATCTCCGACCGGCCCGCCGGGTCGGCTCCCATGACGCTGCTGGATTTCTTCCCCGACGATTTTCTGCTGTTCGTGGACGAGTCCCACGTGACGCTGCCCCAGGTCCGGGCCATGTACAACGGCGACCGGGCCCGGAAGGAGTCCCTGGTGCGCTACGGCTTCCGCCTGCCCTGTGCCTTTGACAACCGCCCGCTGAAGTTCGAGGAGTTCGAGGAGCGGGTGGGCCAGGCGGTGTTCGTCTCCGCCACCCCCGGCCCCTACGAGCGGGAGCGGGCGGACCAGGTGGTGGAGCAGGTGATCCGCCCCACGGGCCTGCTGGACCCCAGGGTGGAGGTGCGGCCCGTGGCCGGGCAGATCGACGACCTGCTGGAGGAGATCCGCGCCCGCAGCGCCAGAAGCGAGCGGGTGCTGGTGACCACCCTCACCAAGAAGATGGCCGAGGACCTGACGGAATATCTCCGGGGTGCGGGCGTCCGGGTGCGGTACATGCACGCCGACGTGCAGACCATGGAGCGGATGGAGATCATCCGGGATCTGCGGCTGGGAGAGTTTGACGTGCTGGTGGGGATCAACCTGCTGCGGGAGGGCCTGGACCTGCCGGAGGTGAGCCTGGTGGCCATCCTGGACGCGGACAAGGAGGGGTTCCTCCGGTCCGAGACGTCGCTGATCCAGACCATCGGCCGGGCCGCCCGGAACGCCGACGGCCTGGTGGTGATGTACGCCGACGAGATCACGCCCTCCATGCGGGCGGCTATCGACGAGACGGAGCGCCGCCGGAAGATCCAGAGCGACTACAACGAAGCCCACGGCATCGTGCCGAAAACCATCGTCAAGGGCGTCCGGGAGGTGCTGGAGATCTCCAAGACCGCCGAGGGCGAGGCGGGCCGCAAAAAAAAGCGCAGGCTGACGGACAGCGAGCGCGCGGCAGAGATCGCCCGGCTGGAAAAGGAGATGAAGGAAGCCAGCAAGCTGTTGGAATTCGAATACGCGGCGGTGCTGCGTGACCGGATCATCGAGCTGCGGGGGGAGAAGTAGCTTCCGGGCCGCGGCGGATCCCGGCGCCGCGGATTCGAAACCGCCGGGAGATCGGAAGAGCGTCGTGTAGGGAAAGAGTGTAG
>CALWXI010000090.1 GCA_944385455.1 uncultured Oscillospiraceae bacterium
GGCCGTCCACGCGGTGGCCCTCCAGCAGCCAGGCCTTGACGATCTTCTTCTGGAACTTGTAGGTGATCTCCTCCAGATACTTGTCCATCTCGGGGTACTGCTCCAGGTACTTCTCGTGCCACTTTTCGATCATGGCGTTCCAGCGGGCCTCCCGGACGTTCTTGTCGTCGGTGTCCATGGCGTCCCTGGCCTCGTCCATGAAGTTGGCCACGATGTCGTCGAAGAGCTCCTGGTTGAAGTCGGCGTGGGGATAGTCGAACTTGGGCTTGCCCACCTCGGCCACCATCCGGCGGATCAGGGCGATCTGCTTCTGGTTTTCCTCGTGGGCCAGCTGGATGGCGCGGAACATGGTGTCGTTGTCCACCTCGTTGGCGCCGGCCTCGATCATGACCACCTTTTCGCCGGTGGAGACCACGGTGACGTCCAGATCGGAGACCTTGCGCTGTTCGCTGTTGGGATTGAGCACCAGCTCCCCGTCCACCAGGCCCACCTTCAGCGCGCCCACGGGGCCGTTCCAGGGAATATCGGAGATGGCCAGGGCGGCGGAGGTGCCGATGAGGGCGGCGACCTCGGGAGAGCAGTCGTGATCCACGCTCATGACAGTGGCCATGATGCTCACATCGTTGCGGAAGTCATAGGGGAACAGGGGCCGGATGGGCCGGTCGATGACGCGGCTGGTGAGGATGCCCTTTTCGCCGGGACGGCCTTCCCGGCGGTTGAAGGAGCCGGGGATGCGGCCCACGGAGTAAAGCTTTTCCTCAAAGTCCACGGACAGGGGGAAGAAGTCGATGCCGTCCCGGGGACGGGGGGCGGCAGTGGCGCACACCAGGACCCGGGTGTCACCGTAGCCCACCATGACGGCGGCGTTGGCCAGCTCCGCCAGCTTGCCCACCTCCAGGGTCAAAGGCCGGCCGGCCAGCTCCATCTCATACTTGTGGTAGCGGGGGAACTGTCTCTTGGTGATGATGGTTGACATGGGATTGCTCCTTTTCTTTTGAGATTCCCCACAAGAGCCGGGCCATTTAGCACTTGAAAACAGGTCTGAAGCCCATCTGTTCAGGCGCATTTTCAACTGCTAAATGCAAAACGGGCTCTCGTGGGCGCGGAGGGAGAAACGTGAAAGAAGGGTGGTGCAGAGAGTCTACACCACCCTGTTTTCAGCTTACTTCCGGATGCCCAGCTTGGCGATCAGGGCGCGATAGCGCTCAATGTCCTTCTTCTGCAGATAGTCCAGCAGGCTGCGGCGCTTGCCGACCATCTTCAAAAGGCCGCGGTTGGAGTGCTTGTCCTGAGGGTTGGCCTGCATGTGAGCGGTGAGCTGATTGATCCGCTCGGTGAGGATGGCGATCTGGACCTCGGGGGAGCCGGTGTCCGTTTCGTGGGTGCGGTTGGCGTCGATAATGGCAGTCTTCTGTTCTTTGCGCAGCATGGGTAAGTTCCACCTTTCATAAATAGTCCCCGCAGGACTGCGCGTCAGGAGCGGTGAATCTCCGTGAGGCGAGGCCCTGGGGCGGGCGCACAATCACGTGCCAAATGACTATATCACAAGGAATTGCCGTTGTAAAGAGAAAAAATGGCCATTTTTCGTCGGCTTGGAGAAAGCTTCCACCAGCCTCTTGACAGGAGGGGCGGAGGGTGATATGCTATCTGTACTAGTACAGTTAGTACAGTTAAGAAGACCACGAGAGGCGGAGGCCGGAAAGGGAGGCGAGGATGTGATCAGTCTGAATTACCGGGACTCCCGACCCATCTATGAACAGATCAAGGACGGTCTGCGGAGACTGATCGTCACCGGGGCCATGGCTCCGGACGAAAAGCTGCCGTCAGTGCGGGCGCTGGCCACCCAGCTGAGCATCAATCCCAACACCATCCAGCGGGCCTACAACGAGCTGGAAAACGAGGGCTATATCTATTCCGTGCCGGGCAAGGGGAGCTTTGCCGCCGGGGATACGGGAGCGGACGCGGCCCGGCGGGGGGAGCTGCTGGAAAAGACCCGGGAAATGCTGGCGGAACTGCGGTATCTGGGGGTGACCCAGGCGGAGCTGCAGGCGCTTTTGAAGGAGGAGGACGAAGCATGATCGAGATACGGGATCTGGTGAAGCGGTTTGACGGCTTCGCGGCGCTCTCCGGCGCCACGCTCACGGTGCCGGCGGGCAGCGTGTACGGCCTGGTGGGGCCCAACGGCGCCGGCAAATCCACGCTGATCCGCCATCTCACGGGCATTTTCCGCCAGGATGCCGGCACGGTGCGGATCGGCGGGGAGGACGTATGGGAGAATCCGGGCCTCAAGGCCCGTGTGGCGGACATTCCGGACGACTGGTACTATTTTTCCCAGGCGGCCATCCGGGATATGATGCGCTTTTACCGGGGATTTTATCCGAGCTTTTCCATGGAACGGTATGAGGCGCTCAAAGAGGTGTTCCGCATCGACGAGAAGCGGCCCATCCGGCGGCTGAGCAAGGGCATGCAGAAGCAGGCGGCCTTTTGGCTGGCGCTTTGCTGCATGCCGGAGTATCTGATCCTGGATGAGCCGGTGGACGGTCTGGACCCGGTGATGCGGCGGCAGGTATGGTCGCTGGTGCTGGGGGACGTGGCACAGCGGGACACCACGGTGCTGGTGAGCTCCCACAATCTCCGGGAGCTGGAGGACGTGTGTGACCACGTGGGCATCATGGACCATGGCAAGGTGCTGCTGGAGCGGTCTCTGGCCCAGCTCCAGGACAACATGGTAAAGCTCCAGGTGGTGTTTCCGGACGGCGTCACGGAGGTGCCGGCGGATCTGCCGGTGCTCCACGCGTCGAAGATCGGCCGTATTCACACGCTGATCATGCGCATGGGAGCGAAGGAGGCGGAGGAGCTGCTGGCGGTTTATCAGCCCCTGCTGGTGGACGCGGTACCGCTGACGCTGGAGGAGATCTTCATCTATGAATTGGGAGGTGCGGATTATGCGGTCCGGGATATCGTGCTTTAACGCCGCGCTGTTTCGCAAAAACCTGGGCCGGTTCTGGCCGCTGTGGGGCATGGCCTCCTTCATCGGAGTGCTGTTCCCGCTGGCGCTGGTGCTGGAGATCCTGCGCCGGCCCCAATATGTGGTCACGGAGCTGGACATCACCAGCGGCTACTATTCCATCGCAGGCCAGGCGGCGCCGATCGTATGCCTGATTTACGCGGTGCTGTGCGCCATGGCGGTGTGGAATTATCTCTACAGCGCCCGCAGCGTGGGAATGATGCATTCGCTGCCCATCCGGCGGGAGGGGATCTTTCTCACCAATTTGGTCTCGGGCCTTGCCATGATGCTGATTCCCTTCGCGGTGACGGGGGCGGTATGCGTGGCGGTATCCCTGGCTGTCGGGGCCTTTGATGCCGGGAGCCTGGCGGTGACGGTGCTGCTGGTGCTGGGGAACTGCCTTTTCTACTTTGCCAGCGCCACGTTTGCCGCGTTCCTCACCGGCAACCTGCTGGCCCTTCCGGTCATCTATTTCCTGCTGCACTTCCTGGAAGTGCTGCTGGACTACCTGGTCTGCAGCATCGCCGCGGGCTTTTTCGTGGGTGTGGAGGACTTCTACTCCGGCACGCTGGAGTGGCTTTGCCCCACAGTATACCTGCTGCGGAACGTGGGCGTCGACTATATTCGGGAGGATGTGGTCATCACGCCCGCGGCAGGGGAACCGTATACCTCCTGGGAATTGGTGGACGTGACCCTGGAAAACGGACATCTGGTGGGATTCTATGCCCTGGCGGGTGCGGTGCTGCTGGTGCTGGCTTATCTTCTCTATCGCCGCCGCAGCAGCGAGCGGGCCGGTGATGTGATGGCGGCGGGCTGGCTGCGGCCGGTGTTCCAGTGTGTGGTGACAGCGCTGGCGGCCCTGGCAGGAGGCGTGGCCCTCTATGAACTGATTTGGAGGGGCCTCCAGTACAGCGCGTACTACGAGGCCGTGCCCCTGGCGGTGTGCCTGTCCGTGGGCGGACTCATCGGCTATTATGCCGCCGCCATGCTGCTGAAAAAGACCCTGCGGGTGTTTCGGGGCAGCTGGAAGGGCGCGGCCGCGGTGGTGGTCTGCTGCGGGGCGCTGTGCGCCGGGCTCCACGCCGATGTCCTGGGGATCGAGACCCGGGTCCCAGACCTGGGAGAAGTCCGGCAGCTGGAACTGCGCCTGGACAACAACACCTATACCCTCTATGCCGGGGAGGACGACGCCGTTTTGAAGGAGGCGCTGGCGCTGCACCAGTCGGTAACGGCGGATGTCGGGCGTATCCGGGAGCTGGATGAGAACGACTATGATTACGAAGGCATGGGCGCGGAGACGATCTCCGGCCTGCAGTTGGACTACACGCTGAAAAACGGACTGACGCTCCACCGGTATTACAGCGTGCCCATGTCCCGGGAACGGATGGAGGAGCCGGGCACCTATGAATATCTGATGGATCAGCTGGCCAACAGCGAGACCATGAAAATGCGGCGCATCCACCTGGGCGACAGCCGCTATGTGGTGGAAGGCGGCTATTGCAGTACGGAGTTCGGCGGCGGCGTGGATCTGGGCAGCCGGGAGGCCGGCGCTATTCTGGAGGCCGTGGGCCGGGATCTGGCGGCGGGCGCCTGGGGCGAGTGCGACTGGTTCAACCAGCGGGAGGGCCTGGAGTACGCCGTGCATCTGGAGCTGACTTTCCGCAGGACGGATCAGGAAAGCGGCTCGGATTGGATCACCATCGACGTCCGGCCGGAGATGACCCACACCGTAGACTGCCTGCTGGAACTGGGCCTGGTGACCCGAGAGGACCTGGTGCAGCGGATCCAGCTCTATCCCGAAGCCTATCCCGAGACCGCCTGGGAGGCGGTCCCTGACAGCGGGAACGTCATCGGCGGCGCCGATATGCTGACGTCCGTGATGGTGATGGGATGACAGAGAGATCGTATACGGCCCGCCGCCGCAGGCCGCGGCGGCGGGCGCGTCCGGCGCCGAAAGTGCTGCCGGTGCTGCTGGCGGGAGTGGTGGTCCTGGCAGGCGCCATGGTCTACCGGGCGGTGACCCGCGGCCCGGACGGAGAGGGGGTAGCGGTGCCGGACTATGTGGAGGAGGATCTCCTGCCGGTGAACCAGTGGTCCCGTCCGGGGATCACGCTGGAGCGCATTGAAGGCGTGGTGATCCACTATGTAGGCAATCCCGGCACCACCGCCCAGGCCAACCGGAACTACTTTGCCTCTCTGGCCTCCGGAGAGGAGGGGACGTACGCCTCCAGCCATTTCATTGTGGGACTGGAGGGAGAGGTGGTCCAGTGCGTGCCGCTGACGGAGATCGCTTACGCCTCCAACGAGCGCAACGCCGACACCGTGTCCGTTGAAGTCTGTCACCCGGACGAGACGGGGAAATTCTCGCAGACGAGCTATGACCGCTGCGTGGAGCTGACGGCCTGGCTGTGCCGCACCTTCCGGCTGGATCCGGCGGAGGATGTGATCCGCCACTACGATGTGACGGGAAAGCGCTGCCCGCTCTATTACGTGGAGTACCCGGAGGCTTGGGAGGACTTCCTGACGGACGTGGAAGCGGCCATGGGATAGGACAGAAAAATTTTTTGCATCTCATGCAACAAAACCGTGCGCCGGATCGTCTTATAAAACAAACGGAACTTTTTAAGCGGCGGATCGGAAAGGGAGGCATCCAGATGGAGCAGAAGAATTTGGCGGAGAACCTGTGGCGCGTGTGGGTGGACACCCGCCGGCGCATCGTCTCCTTCCACGAGGAGGAGGGCTGTCAGCTGCTGGAGTTCCGCAGCCGGGAGCTGTTTTTGAGCTGCGTGGACCAGTATACGGGACTGCAGTACCGCTATCAGTGACATCCCGGCGGAAAACGGCATAAAAGGGCGGGGCGGCCCGCCTTTTTTCCGCGGACCCCGTTGACAAACCGGGGAAACGTGATATTATGATTCGGTAATTGAACAGTTTGGCGTGGATAAGGACGAGTACGTTCCCATTACCCTGTCAAGAGAGCCGCCGTCTGGTGCGAGGCGGTCAGGGCCGGGCGCGGAAGATCACCTTGGAGCCTCCTGCTGAAAGACGACACGAGTAGGACAGGACGTGTGACGGGCGTTATTCCGTCGGCCCGTGACGGCGGGCCGTGAGGGGCCGCAGCCCGCAAGGGGGCGGCAAGAAGAGTGGTACCGCAGAGTGTGAAGGCGCTTTGTCTCTTGAAAAAGAGACGGAGCGTCTTTTTTGCGCATGCGAAGGCGCTTCGCCCAACAAACTGAAGGAGTGAGTTTTCCATGGATTACAACAAGACCATCTGCCTGCCCAAAACGGACTTCCCCATGCGGGCGGGCCTGCCCAAGCGGGAGCCGGAGATGCTGGGGCGCTGGCAGGAGCAGGACGTCTATCACGAGCTGCTGAAAAAGAACGAGGGCAAGCCCCGCTTCAGCCTCCACGACGGCCCCCCCTTCTCCAACGGCGCCCTCCACATGGGCCATGCCCTGAACAAGGCCATCAAGGACTTCATCACCCGTTCCTACGCCATGCGGGGCTACTATACTCCCTATATCCCCGGCTGGGACAACCACGGCATGCCCATCGAGTCCGCCATCATCAAGGAGCAGAAGCTCAACCGCAAAGCCATGAGCGTACCGGAGTTCCGGTCCGCCTGCCACGCCTACGCCCAGCACTATATGGATGTCCAGAGCGAGGGTTTCCAGCGCATGGGCGTCCTGGGCGACTGGGCCCATCCCTATGCCACCATGTACCCCGGTTTTGAGGCCGAGGAGGTGAAGGTGTTCGGGGAGATGTATAAGAAGGGGTATATCTACAAGGGCCTCAAGCCCGTGTATTGGTGCCCCAAGGATGAGACGGCTCTGGCCGAGGCGGAGATCGAGTACCAGGACGATCCCTGCACCACCGTGTATGTGAAGTTCCCCATGCACGACGATCTCGGCAAGCTCTCCGGCTACGACAAGCTCTTCTTTGTGATCTGGACCACCACCATCTGGACCCTGCCCGGCAACCTGGCCATCGCCCTGCATCCCGACGAGTCCTACGCCGTGGTGAAGGCCGAAAACGGCGAGAGCTATATCATGGCCGAGGCTCTGGTGGAAAAGGTCATGGGCCTGGGCGGCTTCACGAGCTATGAGATCGCCGAAACGCACCCCGGCTCCTTCTTCGAGAACATGCTGGCGGACCATCCCTTCCTGCCCAAGACCAGCCGCCTGGTGAACGCCGACTACGTCACCATGGACTCCGGCACCGGCTGCGTCCATACCGCCCCCGGCTTCGGCGCCGACGACTACCAGACCTGCAAGCGCTACGGCATGGAAATGGTGGTGCCCGTGGACGACCAGGGCCGTCACACTGACTATGCCGGCAAGTACGCGGGCCTCACCACCGAGGAGTCCAACCCCGTCATCCTCCAGGACATGAAGGAAAGCGGCATGCTCTTTGCCAGCGAGGACATCGTCCACAGCTATCCCCACTGCTGGCGCTGCAAGGGTCCCATCATCTTCCGGGCCACCCCCCAGTGGTTCTGCTCCGTGGAGGCCTTTAAGGAGGAGGCCTGCGCCGCCTGCGACGACGTGCGCTGGGTCCCCGCCTGGGGCATCGACCGCATGAAGTCCATGATCCGGGAGCGCAACGACTGGTGCATCTCCCGCCAGCGCCGGTGGGGCCTGCCCATCCCGGTGGTGTACTGCAAGGACTGCGGCAAGCCCATCTGCAACGACGAGACCATCGCCGCCATTTCCGCTCTGTTTGCCAAGGAGGGCTCCAACGCCTGGTTCGCCAAGACCGCCGAGGAGATCCTGCCAGACGGCTTCACCTGTCCTCACTGCGGCGGCAAGACCGGC
>CALWXI010000091.1 GCA_944385455.1 uncultured Oscillospiraceae bacterium
TACTCCACCTCGTTTTCCTCAAAGGAGAGGTCGTCAATGAAGATGATAAAGCGGTAGTTGCGGTTTTTGATGTGAGCCAGAATGGCGGAGAGATCCCCGAACTGGTGCTTGTAGATCTCGATCATCCGGAGGCCCCGGTCAAAATACTCGTTGATGAGGGCCTTGACGGAGGTGGACTTGCCGGTGCCCGCGTCACCGTAGAGCAGCACGTTGTTGGCCCGCTTGCCCGCCAGGAACGCTTCCGTGTTCCGCCGCAGCTCCAGCTTCTGCTTTTCATAGCCCAACAAATCGTCCAGCCGGACGCCGTCAATGTTGCTGATGGGCAGAAACGTCACCTCACCCTCCGCCTCCCGACGGATGCGGAAGGCCCGGCTCATGGCAAACACCCCGTAGCCGTAGCGGCGGTAATAGTCTGTCACCAGATCGAACATGGCACCGGCGTCGGGAGCCTCCGCCAGCTGCGCCCGGAGAGAGCGCACCTGCTGGCTGATATCCCGGTTGTACATCCGCTCCTTCTTGGGGATGGCCTGATATGCGCACACCACGGAAAAGCAGTCGATGCCCAGATCCGCCTCAATGGGGCCGAAGTCAAAGTGCATCAGCCGGCGGAACACCTCAAAGTCCCCCCGGGCAAAGTGATTCACGCTGCCCTGGCTGGCCCCCACCCGCTCGCAGGTCTGGGTGAAGGAGTTGCGGTTGGTCATCAGGAGCCAGGTAAGATAGCACTGCCAGAGGTTCTCGTCGAACCCGCAGGCGGTGGACAGGTCCAGAAGCCGCTTGATCTGGGCGTAGATCCGGCCCACCAGGGCGTCCCGGTCGGCGCCCTTCTCCCAGTCCCGGAAGATCTCCGCCAGGCGCACCAGGATCTCGTCCTCCCCCAGGTCGCTGAAGAGCAGCAGATGGGAAAGTTCACGATACATAGCATCCTTCCTCTCTCGCCGCCCGCCCCGGCGGGGCGGACGGACGCATATTACTCCAGCACGGCGCCCCGGTCGGCGGAGGAGACCATCTTGGCGTATCGGGCCAGATACCCGGTCTTGATCCGGGGCTCCGGACAGACCCACCTGGCCTTCCGCTCCGCCAGAACGGCCTCGTCCACCTTCAAGGTGATGATGTGGTTGGGGATGTCGATGGCGATGATGTCGCCCTCCTCCACCAATCCGATGGGTCCGCCGGAGGCCGCCTCGGGGGAGACATGGCCGATGGAGGCGCCCCGGGTGGCGCCGGAGAAGCGGCCGTCGGTGATGAGGGCCACGTCCTTGTCCAGGCCCATGCCGGCGATGGCGCTGGTGGGATTGAGCATCTCCCGCATGCCGGGGCCGCCCTTGGGACCCTCGTAGCGGATCACCACCACGTCGCCGGCCACGATCTTGCCGTCGTAGATGGCGCGGATGGCATCGTCCTCACAGTCAAAGACCCGGGCGGGTCCCTCATGGACCATCATCTCCGCCGCCACGGCGGACTGCTTGACCACGCAGCCGTCGGGGGCCAGGTTGCCCTTGAGGACGGCGATGCCGCCCGTTTTGGAATAGGGGCTGTCGATGGGGCGGATGAGCTCCGGGTCCCGGTTCACCACGCCCTCCAGGTTTTCCGCCACGGTCTTTCCGGTGCAGGTGAGGCAGGAGGTATCCAGCAATCCCGCCTTGGTGAGCTCCGCCATGACGGCGTACACGCCGCCGGCCCGGTCCAGATCCTCCATGTAGGTATTGCCCGCGGGAGCCAGATGGCAGAGGTTGGGGGTCCTGGCGGAAATCTCGTTGGCCATGTCGAAGGAGAGCTCGATGCCGCACTCATGGGCAATGGCGGGAAGATGGAGCATGGTGTTGGTGGAGCAGCCCAGGGCCATGTCGATGGTCTCGGCGTTGTGGAAGGCCGCCTCGGTGAGGATGTCCCTGGGGCGGATGTTTTGGCGCACCAGCTCCATGATCTGCATGCCCGCGTGCTTGGCCAGCCGCAGCCGGGCGGAGTGGACGGCGGGGATGGTGCCGTTGCCGCGGAGGGCCAGGCCGATGGCCTCGGTGAGGCAGTTCATGGAGTTGGCGGTGTACATGCCGGAGCAGGACCCGCAGGTGGGGCAGGCGTTCTCCTCGTACTCCTCCACGCCGGCCTCGTCCAGCTTGCCGGCATAATAGGCGCCCACGGCCTCGAACATGTGGGAAAGGCAGGTGCGGCGGCCGTCGTTGAGGGTGCCCGCCAGCATGGGGCCGCCGGAACAGAAGATGGTGGGGATGTTCACCCGGGCCGCGGCCATCAGCAGTCCCGGCACGTTCTTGTCGCAGTTGGGGATCATCACCAGTCCGTCGAACTGGTGGGCCATGGCCATGGCCTCGGTGGAGTCGGCGATGAGATCGCGGGTCACCAGGGAGTATTTCATGCCCACATGGCCCATGGCGATGCCGTCGCACACGGCGATGGCGGGGAACTCCACCGGCGTGCCGCCGGCGGCCCGGATGCCCGCCTTGACGGCGTCGGCGATCTTGTCCAGGTTCATGTGGCCGGGGACGATCTCATTGTAGGAGCACACCACGCCGATGAGAGGACGCTCCAGCTCCTCCTTGGTGTAGCCCAGAGCGTACAGCAAAGAGCGGTTGGGAGCGGCGGGGATGCCGGATTTTACAACGTCGGAACGCATAGGATCTCTCCTTTTCAAAAATGTCGGCGGGAGAGAAAAAGGAATCCCGCGGGGGATTCCTTTTTCGCGTGCGCCTTAGTTGGAGGCGGTATCGGGATCGGTGTCGTCGCCCCAGAGCATGTTGCGGCGCAGCTCGGCGCCCACGGTCTCCATCTGGTGCTTGGCCAGGATGGCGCGGGAAGCATTGAAGAAGCAGCGGCCGTTCTTGTTCTCGGCGATCCACTTGCCGGCGAAGGTGCCGTTCTGGATGTCGGTGAGGACGGCCTTCATGTTCTTCTTGGTCTCCTCATAGGGCAGCACCCGGGGACCGGAGACATACTCGCCGTACTCAGCGGTGTCGGAGATGGAGTAGTTCATCATGGCCACGCCGCCCTTATTGATGAGGTCGATGATGAGCTTCATCTCATGAATGCACTCGAAGTAGGCGTTTTCGGGAGCGTAACCGGCCTCCACCAGCGTCTCGAAGCCCAGCTTCATCAGCTCCACAACGC
Source organism: uncultured Oscillospiraceae bacterium (assembly GCA_944385455.1). GTDB lineage: Bacteria > Bacillota > Clostridia > Oscillospirales > Oscillospiraceae > Oscillibacter. Next base: position 3,124 of record CALWXI010000091.1, read on the forward strand.
CGCCGCAGAGAACGGCCTGCTCGCCGAAGAGGTCGGTCTCGGTCTCGTCCTGGAAGGTGGTCTCCATGACGCCGCCCCGGGCGCCGCCGATGCCGGCGGCATAGGCCAGGCCGATGTCATAAGCCTTGCCGGTGGGGTTCTGATACACGGCCAGGAGGCACGGCACGCCCTTGCCGTTGACATAGGTGGAGCGGACGGTGTGGCCGGGGCCCTTGGGGGCGATCATCAGCACGTCCACGTCGGCGGGAGGCACGATCTGCTTGAAGTGGATGTTGAAACCGTGGGCGAACATCAGCGCGTTGCCGGGCTCCAGGTTGGGAGCGATGTCCTTCTTGTAGACCTCGGCCTGGACCTCGTCGTTGACCAGGATCATCACGATGTCGCCCCACTTGGCGGCCTCGGGCACGGTCATGACCTTGAGACCGGCAGCCTCGGCGGCGGCCCAGTTCTTGCTGCCCGCGCGGAGGCCCACGCACACGTCGCAGCCGGATTCCTTCAGATTCAGCGCGTGGGCATGGCCCTGGGAGCCGTAGCCGATGATGGTGATCTTCTTGCCGTCCAGCTTGCCCAGGTCGCAGTCCTTCTCATAGTACATGTTTGCCATAGTCGTATTCCTCCTTGAGTTTGTTGTCGTCGTATATCGTGCTACGCCCTCTCTCGATTGCGATAGTACCGGTCTTTGCGAT
>CALWXI010000092.1 GCA_944385455.1 uncultured Oscillospiraceae bacterium
CTGACCAAGCCGGAGATCCTGCTCCTGGACGAGCCCACCCGCGGCATCGACGTGGGCGCGAAATACGAGATCTACCAGCTGATCATCGACCTGGCCAACGAGGGGAAGGGTGTCATCGTCGTCTCCTCGGAGATGCCGGAGCTGCTGGGCATCTGCGACCGCATCCTGGTCATGTCCGGCGGCCAGGTGGCCGGCGAGGTGGACGCCAAGAATACCAGCCAGGAGGAGATCCTCACCCTGGCGGCCAAATATGTGTAAGGAGGAAGACAGACAAATGAGTCAGGAGTCCAAAGATTTGGCCGCGAAGGCCCAGAAGTTCAGCGGCAAGCAGGTCGGCAACCTGCTGATGAACAACATGCTGATCATCATCATGGTGGTGGCCGCCATCGGCATCGCCATCTACCGCCCCGGTTTCGTGGCGCCCAGTTCCCTCATCAACATCCTCTCCCTGACGGCGGCCTATCTGCCCGCCGCCCTGGGCATCGCCGGGTGCATCGTCCTCACCGGTACCGACCTGAGCGCCGGCCGCTGTGTGGGCCTCACCGCCTGCGTGTCCGCCTCCCTGCTCCAGAGCGTGGAGGCCAGCAACAAGATGTGGCCCAATATCGGCACCCTGCCGGTGTGGCTGGTCATCATCATCGCCATGCTCATCGGCGCCTGCGTGGGCGCGTTCAACGGGTTCTTTGTGGGCAAGTTCAAGCTCCACCCCTTCATCGTGACCCTGGGCACCCAGCTGATCCTGTACACCCTGCTGCTGCTCTATGTCCAGATGGGCAACAACGGCGGCAACACCATCGGCAACCTGGCGGAGAGCTACACCAGCTTCGTCCGCGCGCCCCTGTTCTCCATCCCCGCCGCCAACGGCGCCAGCATCCCCATCCCCCGCTACGTGCTCTACTCCATCATTCTGGCGGCGCTGATGTGGTTCATCTGGAACAAGACCACCTTTGGCAAGAACATGTTCGCCCTGGGCTCCAACGAGGAGGCCGCCCGGGTGTCCGGCGTCAACGTGCTGCTGACCACCATCCTGGTCTTCGCCCTGGCCGGCGCCATGTACGGCTGGACCGGCTTCATTGAGGGCGCCCGCGTGGCGGCCAATAACGCCAACACGGGCCTCAACTACGAGCTGGACGCCATCGCGGCTTGCGTCATCGGCGGCGTCAGCTTCGTGGGCGGCATCGGCAAGATCAGCGGCATCGTCATCGGCGTCATCATGCTGCGGCTGATCTTCGTGGGACTGACGTTCACCGGCGTGGACACCAACTACCAGTACCTGATCAAGGGCGGCATCATCCTTTTTGCCTGCGCCCTGGATATGCGCAAGTACCTGGTGAAGAAGTAATCTCTGCGGTTCCGGCGGCGGAGGCCGCCATCATGAGAGGGAAGATTGTTTCGAAAAACGCTCCGGCGCCCGCCGGGGCGTTTTTCACAGGGATGCCGGGACAAAGCTCCAGCAAGATGAGCAAAAAATCTATGTTTTCCCGGCAAATCGAGCTTATAATGATAGGCAGGAAAGGCAATTTAACAACAGAGAAAAGGAGGGAACTCCCGTGGAATACGTGTTTTCCCCGGTGAACGATTTTGACAGGCTGGAGGAGCAGCTCCGCCGGCTCTATGGGCCGGCGGCCGCGCCGGTGCAGTCGGTGCGGTACCGGGGGCTGATCCAGGAGCTGGAGGATACCTTCGGCCCGGCGGAGCGGATCGCGGTGTTCTCCGCTCCGGGCCGCACGGAGATCGGCGGCAACCATACGGACCATCAGCACGGCCGGGTCCTGGCGGGCAGCGTGAACCTGGACGTGATCGCCGCGGCGGCCCCCAACCGGGACCGGGTGATCCGCATCCAGAGCGAGGGCTTTCCCATGGACGTGGTGGAGCTGGACGATCTGGAGCCTCGGGCGGAGGAGCGGAACTCCTCCGCCGCCATTGTCCGGGGCATCGCCGCCTGGTTTGCCCAGCGGGGCTGCCCCCTGGAGGGATTTGACGCCTACACCACCTCCAGCGTCCTGAAGGGCAGCGGCCTCAGCTCCTCCGCGGCCTTTGAGGTGCTGGTGGCCAATATGATCAACAGCCTTTTTTACGGCGGGCAATGCGATGCCGTCACCCTGGCCCAGGTGGGCCAGTACGCGGAGAACGTCTACTTCGGCAAGCCCAGCGGCCTGCTGGACCAGATGGCCTCCTCTGTGGGCGGCATGGTGACCATCGACTTCCAGGACAACGCCCACCCGGTGGTGGAGCGGCTGGATTTCGACTTTGCCGCCACCGGCCACGCCCTGTGCATTGTGGACAGCGGCGCGGACCATGCGGATCTCACCGACGAGTACGCGGCGGTGACCCGGGAGCTGCGGGAGGTCAGCGCCCACTTCGGTAAGACCGTGCTGCGGGAGGTGCCGGAGGAGGCGTTCTACGCCGCCCTGCCCACCCTGCGGCTGAAGGCCGGGGACCGGGCGGTGCTCCGGGCTATCCATATCTATGAGGACAACCGCCGGGTGACGGAGCAGGTGGCCGCCCTGGGCCGGGGGGACTTTGACACGTTCCTCCGCCTGGTGCGGGAGTCCGGCCTCTCCAGCTGGCGGCTGCTGCAGAACGTGGTGCCCGCCGGGTACACCCACCACCAGGAGGTGGCGGTGGCCCTGGCCCTCTGCGAGAAGCTGCTGGGCGGCAGGGGAGCCTGCCGGGTCCACGGCGGCGGCTTTGCCGGGACGATCCAGGCCTTTGTGCCCCTGGAGATCCTGCCGGCCTTCCAGGAGGAGATGGAGCGGGTGCTGGGCAGCGGCAGCTGCCACGTGCTGACCATCCGCCCGGTGGGCGGCGCCCGCCTGGTATAGGGCGCGAAAAGGGAAAGGGGAAAGGAACATGATTGACGCCTATGTTGCCGCCCTGGCGGACTACGGTATCCGCCGGGGGCTGCTGGAGCCCTGCGACCGGGTCTGGGCTATCAACCGGCTGCTGGAGATGATGGAGCTGGATGCCTTCACGCCGCCGGAGGGAGAGGCGGCGGAGCTGCCGTTGGAGGAGATTTTGGGACGCCTCCTGGACGATGCGGCGGAGCGCGGGGTGATCGCGGGGGATGCGGTCAGCCGGGACCTGTTTGACACCAAGCTTATGGGGCTGCTGACGCCCCGGCCGGCCCAGGTGCGCCGGATCTTCCGGGAGAAGTACGCCCAGAGCCCCAAGGCCGCCACGGACTGGTACTACGCCTTCAGCCAGGATACGGACTATATCCGGCGCTACCGGATCGCAAAGGACCGGAAGTGGGTGGCCGCCACGGCCTACGGGGACCTGGACATCACCATCAACCTCTCCAAGCCGGAGAAGGACCCCAAGGCCATCGCCGCGGCCAAGGCGGCGCCCCAGTCCGGGTACCCCAAGTGTCAGCTGTGCCCGGAGAACGAGGGGTACGCCGGCCGGATCAACCACCCGGCCCGGGAGAACCACCGGATCATCCCGGTGACCATCGACGGGAAGGACTGGTTCCTCCAGTACTCCCCCTATGTCTACTACAACGAGCACTGCATCGTCTTCAACAGCCGGCACGTGCCCATGAAGATCGAGCGGGCCACCTTCCGCAAGCTCCTGGACTTTGTGTCCCAGTTCCCCCACTACTTTGTGGGGTCCAACGCGGACCTGCCCATCGTGGGGGGGTCCATCCTGAGCCACGACCACTTCCAGGGGGGGCGCTACACCTTCGCCATGGAGCGAGCCCCGGTGGACCGGCCGGTGTCCTTCCCGGGCTTTGAGGACGTGGAGGCGGGGATCCTCCGCTGGCCCATGTCCGTCCTCCGGCTGCGCTGCGGCGACCGGGACCGGCTGGTGGAGCTGGGGGACAGGATCCTCGCCGCTTGGCGGGGCTATACCGACCCGGAGGCCTTCGTCTTCGCGGAAACCGACGGGGAGCCCCACAACACCATCACCCCCATCGCCCGGATGCGCCAGGGGAAGTTTGAGCTGGACCTGGTGCTCCGCAACAACATCACCACGGAGGAGTACCCACTGGGGGTCTACCACCCCCACCCGGAGCTGCATCACATCAAAAAGGAGAACATCGGCCTCATTGAGGTGATGGGACTGGCGGTGCTGCCCGCCCGTCTGAAGGGGGAGATGGACCTGCTGGCCCGGGTGCTGGCGGAGGG
>CALWXI010000093.1 GCA_944385455.1 uncultured Oscillospiraceae bacterium
GCGCCAGCAGGTACTGCCGGTAGGTAAGGCTGCTGTTGAGGAATGCCGCCGGCACCCCCATCTGCACCAGGGTGGTCACCTGGTCCCGCATCAGCGACACCAGCGGCGAGATCACCAGCGTGATGCCGGGCAGCAGCAGCGCCGGGATCTGATAGCACACGGATTTCCCCGCTCCCGTGGGCATCACCGCCAGCACGTCCCGGCCCGCCAGCAGCGCGTCGATGACGGGCTCCTGGCCTCCCCGGAACGCATCGTAGCCATAATAGGCTTTCAGGGCTTCTTCCTTGGTCATATCCGGTCCTTTCCTCGGGAGGACCGCCCCCGCAGGGGCGGCCCAGAACATTCCGGATCATGATACCACACTTCCTCCCGCCGGGCAACCCTAGCCCAGATAACTCAGCAGCCGTCCCGCTTCCAGAGCCGCCAGCGCCCGCACTCCGTCAAAGTCCACATAGGGATTGTAAATGGCCTCCAGCGCGTCATGCGCTGCCCGGGCCTGCCCCAGTGCCTCGATGCCCTCCCGGCGCAGAATCGATGCCATGCGGCTCTGGAACCGAAGACGCGCCCGGCCCTCCGGCTGTGCCATGGCATCCAGGCGGATGCGGCGGAAGGGCTTTTTGCCGTAGTCCATCCCCGGCCGGGAAGTGACGAAAGCCAGCCCCAGCTCCGGCACCAGCAGATGCTCGATGCGCCCCGGCTCCTCGGGGGCAAGGCAGGCAATGCAGTCCCAGCCGCTCCGCTCCGCCGCCCGGCGCAGCTTTTCCAGACAGCCGCCCGCCAGCTCCCAGCTGTCGGCAAACTCATAGACTTTGGGACAAAGCGTATCCACACTGTCAAAGCGCCAGATGTATCCCTTGCTGGTGACGCTGCCCAAAAAGCGCACCGCCGTCTGTCCGCTTCCGCTTCTCCTTTCCCGAAACTCCCGTTGGATGATGCCGTCCACCCGGCGTTCCGCCCGCCGGCTGTCAAATGCCGCGCGCACCGACGCCACCGCGTCCAGCTCCACCTGCCGGGCAGCCCTCAAACAATGATACGCCCGGACATAGGCGCCCTGATAGGCATGCGTGCAGGCCTTGGCCTCCTCTGCCGCCGCCTTGGCCGTGGGCAGGTGATAGAACCGACCCAGATCTACATATCGGTCCACCGCTGCCGGATACTTCGGCTCGATCACATGAGGACTGGTGCCGTCCACCATGCCGCAGCGCAGCTCCGGCAGCAGCACGCCATCCAGAGAATCCGGATCTCCGGAGCACCACAGATATTCCACCGCCGTTCCCGCCTGCTCCATGGTCCGGCCCACCTCTTTCATGAAGGTGCTCTTCCCCACCCCGGGCCCGCCCTTGAGGATCATGTAATCATAGGTTTTTTCCAGATCCACCAGCCGGGGAAACAAATTCTGGAACCCCTCTCCGCTGTTGGCGCCGGCAAAAAAATGCGTTACTTGTGCCATAGCCCTTGCCTCCTGATTTGATTTCATTCTCAGGCTATGCACGCCCTCCCCGTCCCGACCGTCTTTTTTCAGTCCGGAGATCCGCACTAAACGTGGATTTTTTGTGTCTTTGTAAAAAAGAGTATGGAAATCATCAGAAATTCTGGTATAATAACTGCAAGCGCCGCGCCGGATGGGGCGGCAGGCGGACCGAAACCGATCCGCTGTGATTACGATCTCAACAGAGGTTCTCTGTTTTCAGGAGCATGCTATGGACGAACCGTATCCTTCCATCATCAGCGAAGAAGAGCGCCGGGCACGGCGGGCCCAGCGGGCTGCCGTCCGGCGAAAAAAGCAGCTGGAGCGCCGGCGCCGGATGCTGCGTCAGCTCGTGCCCGCGGGCGCTCTGGCCCTGGCCGCGGTGGTGCTGCTGTCCGCCTGGGGACTGCAGAAGAAACCGGAAGCCGCGGCCATTGAGCCGGAAGAACCCGTTGCCGCCGTACAGACCGTCTACGAGGCTCCGGAACCTCAGGGTCCCTACACCGTGGAGGCCGACAGCGCCACTGTGACCCTGGACGATACCATCGACAGCAGCTATGCCGTGGTGATTGACGTGGACAGCGGCACCATCCTGGCCCAAAAGGCTGCCGACACTCGGATCAATCCCGCCTCCATGACCAAAGTTCTGACGCTGCTGGTAGCCGCGGAGCATGTGGAGGACCGCCTGGACGACACGGTCACCATGACCATCGACATCACAGACTATTGCTACGTCAACGACTGCAGCGTGGTCGGCCTGGAGGTGGGCGAACAGGCCACTGTCCGGGAACTGCTGTACGGCACCATCCTTCCCTCCGGCGCAGACGCCGCCATGGCACTGGCCGCCTATGTCTCCGGCTCCCACGAGGCCTTTGTGGAGCTGATGAACGAGAAGCTGGAGGAACTGGGCCTTTCCGACACCGCCCACTTCACCAACTGCGTGGGCCTTTACGATGAAGCCCATATGTGCACCGTTTCCGATATGGCCCTGATCCTCAAGGCCGCCATGGACAATCCACTCTGCCGGGAGGTCTTGAATGCCCGCACCTATGAGACGGCTCCCACTCCGGAGCATCCGGAAGGCCAGGTCCTCTCCAACTGGTTCCTGCGGCGCATCGAGGACCGCTTTACCGATACCTTCCAGATCGTGGGCGGCAAAACCGGGTATGTAGTAGAGGCGGGGTCCTGTGCCGCCAGCTGTGGGCAGGCCGGGGACGGAAGTCTGTACGTCTGCGTCACCGCAGATGCCTCCAGCTCCTGGCAGGCCATCTACGATCACACCGCTCTTTATCAGACCTACTGTGCGTAACCGCAAGGAACCGCCGGGACGGCAATGCCGTCCCGGCGGTCTTTTGCGCTCAAAAGCCCCGGCGCTTCAGGTCCGACACCAGCCGGACATAGAACTCCCGCACATCAAACCCCGGGATATTCTCGCGGTTCAGATCCACCACGTCTCCGTGGGAGATGCCCCGCCTGCCGGTGGGCTCCAGCAGCGTGAACCGGCTGCCCCACTTCGCGGACTCCACCGCCACCAGTCCGTCGTTGCGGCCGTCGAAGTGCCGGACGATGGGCTGGGTCATGTTCAGGGGAAATCTGCCGTGCCCGGCCTTCCTGCACCAGGACATGACGCTCTCATACACCACGCCGGGGTCGTCCGGCGTCACGGCGTTCCGGGCCTCGCAGGCAGACGCGGTGAGATCCGTCACCGCCGCCAGAAAGTCCGGGGCCTCGTCCCCCAGTCGGCGAAGGGCGGCATTATAGGTGTCCGCGATCCGCTGCCGCGCCGCCTCCGGGATCTTTCCCAGCAGGTATTCAGCAAAGATGCATCCCCGGTGGGGCGTGTTGATGGTGGTGAGCGTGGCCACGTAAGGTGCACAGCCGCAGTGGGCGATGGCAGCCCGGCTGTCCAGCCCGCCTTTGGAGTGGGCGATGATGTTCACCTTGCCGCAGCCTGTCTCCTCCACGATCTCCCGGATCCGACGCGCCAGCTCTTTTCCGCTGTCCTCCACCGCAGCAGCCGACTGCTGCTGCCCGTAATACACCGCGGCACCGTTGCGCTGCAGCTCCTTCGGGATGCGTCCCCAGTAGTTAAGATAGCGGAAATCCCGGAAGAACACCCCGTGGACCAGCAGAAGGGGATATCTGGTGCGGCACACCTGGCTCTCCGCCCGGGCCGCGTCCAGCTCCCACTTTTCCGTCTCGAACTCTGCCTCATCCGAGGTGATGCGGATGATCTTCCTGAGGTACCAGATGTTGAGAAACGGGATCCATCCGCAAAGCGCCGCCAGGACGCGGTGCTTGATCCCCAACTGGACGGAGGTGAGGTAGACCCGGATCATGCCGGACCAGAAAACTGCTGCCTCCACTGTCACGATCACCAACAGGTGCACGCCGCACACCAGCCACCCCACACCTGTTTCATAGCCATCCGCTCCCGCCCAGGGAGCCAGGAGCCGGAAAAACCACACGATGGATACCAGGTTGCCCGTGACCGTGACCAAAAAGAGCCCCAGCAGCTCTGTCCCGCCGGCTAAGGTCCGGATCCGCCGGGTAGGCTGCAGCGGCCTTCTTCCCAGCGGCCGTGCCAAAACCACCGCCAGCAGTGCCGCCAGCAGCAAGGCCAGTGGGAGCAGCCAGTTCTCCGCAGGTCCGAAACAGGCCGGCAGGACGCAGGCCGCCGCAGCCAGATTGGAGACCGCCAGGATCACCAGTGCATAGATTCCCCGCCGCAGCCACCTTCTCATCTCTCTCCCCTCTCTCCCGTGTTACAGAAACACCTCGTTGGCCTTGGGCTCCGTGAAGCTCTTCTCCAGCATGGCCACATGATTGAGGAAGGCCGGATCGTCGAAGTATTTGGCATGGTGGGTGCACTTGCGGACACAGGCGTGGCACTTGATGCATGTACCGGGAACGGAGGTCACGTCTTCCGGGTCAATGGCCCCCATGGGGCACAGCCGGGCACACGCACCGCAGCTGCAGCATTTACCCAGGTCCGTCCTGGGCTTGGCCTTGAGGAACTTGGCGGGCTGGCCGTCCGTGCCCTTTGGCACATAATAGGGGGCCTCCGGGTCTCCCGGCACCCGCACCGGCGCCGGAATTCCTATCAAGTTTTTTACCTTGTCAGCGATCTTTTCCGAGAAGGCAGTCATCTCCCGCTTGTCATCCCAGTCCGGGCGTCCCTCCGCCAGATGGTCCGTGAACGCATGGCGGCCCACAAAGGCCCCCGCCGCCACTGTGTGGAAGCCCACTTCCTCTGCCGCAGCACACAGCTCCGCCAGGGAATTGTCGTAGCTGCGGTTGCCGAAGAGGACTACCGGCACCGCCAGAGCACCGCCGCCTTGGAGACGCATGCGGAAATCCGGGGCGATCTTGTTGGGCAGACGGCCCGCATAGGTGGGACTGCCCAGAACCACCAGATCGTTTTCCGCAAAAGAATATCCCTTGGCACGTTCTGCCGGCTTCGTAAAAGGCATCCGCTCCAGAGGCACTTCCAGTCCCTCCGCCAGAGCCTGGGCTATGGTGTTCACCGCCTTGTCAGTGGTCCCGGTGGCGCTGTAGTACAGCGCGCAGACGCGTTCGATCTTCATATCCGCTCCTCCTTTGTCAAACAGGCACCGCAGGATAACCCCGGGTGCCTGTTCTTTTACAGCGAAAAATCCGCTTCATTCAGTTTTTCCGTGTCCAGCACCGCAGGACGGGGCGGCACACGCTTGAGAGGATCGTACCGGAAGGAGCGGCAGTGTGCCTCCACCGGCATCACGCCCCGCTTCACACAGGCCACCTCCCGGTCGTTGACCTGCTGGCCGTGCTGGCAGTATGCACAGCGGGGGTCCATATTCTTACGGAACAGCTTCATGCCCCTCTCCCCTTCCCGTTTACAGCGTATCCAGCCGGACGGCGCCGTTTTCCGCGGTAGCGCGCACCTGGCTGACGGGATGCTCATAGCTGTCGATGATCCGGGTGGCCATGGGATCCTCCAGCTCCTTTTGAATGGTGCGCCGCAGGTTCCGGGCGCCATAGGTCCGGGAATAGGACTTCTCCGTCAGAAACGCCACCAGGGCATCGTCATAGGTGAAGGTGATGCCCTTTTCCTTCAGGGACGCCTGCAGCTCATCCAGCATGATCCGGGCGATGGCGCGGAAATGCTCCTCGGTGAGACGGTTGAAGGTGATGACGGCATCCACACGGTTGATAAACTCCGGCCGCAGGAACTGCTGGAGTGCTTTCATGGCCCGGTCGCTGTCCTGCTCTTTCTGGGTCCGGTCAAAGCCCACCGTGCCTTCCTTGGTGGCACTGCCGGCATTGGAGGTCATCACGATAATGGTATTTTCGAAGTTCACCTTCCGGCCATGGGCGTCGGTGATTTCACCGTCGTCCAGGATCTGCAACAGCACATTCAGCACATCCGGGTGCGCTTTTTCGATCTCGTCAAACAGGATGACGGCATAGGGCTTGCGGCGGATCTTCTCCGTCAGCTGGCCCGCCTCGTCATAGCCCACATAGCCCGGAGGGGAACCCACGATCCGGGAGACGGAGTGTTTTTCCATAAACTCCGACATATCCAGTCTGATCAGGGCGTCTGGGGTGTTGAAGAGATCGGATGCCAGCTGCTTGACCAGTTCCGTCTTGCCCACACCGGTAGAACCCACGAAAATGAAGCTCACCGGCTTGTGCTTGGGAGAGATGCCCACCCGGCTGCGCCGCACAGCGGCGGACACGGCGGCAATGGCCTCGTCCTGACCGACGATGTGCTCCTTGAGCCGGGCTTCCAGCTGGCTTAGGCGCTGGAACTCCTGCTCCCGGATGCGGGAGGCGGGAATCTTGGTCCAGAGCTCGATGACGTGCGCCAGATTCTCCATGGTCAGCTGCGGATCGCCCTTGGCCAGCAAGCCGTCCAGCTCCGTGCGCAGCTGCAGCTCCCGGCTCTTCAGGAAGGCCATGCGCTCGTAGTCCGGCTCCGCGCCATCCTGCGCACTCTGCTCTTCCAGCATCGTCCGCTCCTTCTCATAGTCGTCCAGCTCCCGCTGGATCTGCATCCGCCGGGAAATATCCGGGTCCTTCAGATTCAGGTCGGAGCAGGCCTCATCGATGAGGTCGATGGCCTTGTCCGGCAGGAAGCGGTCGGTGATATAACGCTCGCTGAGGAGCACCGCCTGGCGCAGGATGCCGTCGGAGAGCTTGACGCCGTGGAACGCCTCATAGTTGGGGGCCAGGCCCCTGAGAATCTGGATGGAATCCTCGATGGAGGGCTCGTTCACCGTCACGGGCTGGAAACGCCGCTCCAGAGCGCTGTCCTTTTCAATGGACTTGCGGTACTCATTGAAGGTGGTGGCGCCGATGACCTGGATCTCGCCCCGGGAGAGAGCGGGCTTCAGGATATTCGCGGCATTCATGCTGCCCTCCGCGTCGCCGGCACCCACAATATTGTGGATCTCGTCGATCATCAAAACGATGTTGCCCAGGCGCTTGACCTCGTCGATAAGACCCTTCATCCGGCTTTCAAATTGGCCCCGGAACTGAGTACCCGCCACCAGCGCCGTCAGGTCCAGGAGGTAGACCTCCTTCTCCCGCAGCTTGTAGGGCACGTCGCCGGAAACGATCCGCTGGGCAAGGCCCTCGGCGATGGCGGTCTTGCCCACGCCGGGTTCACCGATGAGGCAGGGATTGTTCTTCTGGCGGCGGTTGAGGATCTGCACCACCCGCTCGATCTCCTCCGTCCGGCCGATCACCGGATCCAGCTTGCCGTCCTTGGCCCGCTGGGTCAGGGAGATGCAGTAGCTCTCCAGATATTTGCGCTTGGGGGCCTTGTCTTTGCGCTCGTCCTTGCGGCGCTCCCGGCTGCCGCTCTCCTCGTCCTGGGGCTTGGGGGCATCGCTGCCGGAGAAAAGCCGGTTCAGGAAGGGGAAGGTGGCGGTCTTGCCGTCCTCTTCCTCATCCCCCTCCTCGCCGCTGGGCAGGTCCTCGATGTTCTCCACCCCGCTCATGGCTTGGAGCATCTCGCTGTTGAGGGTCTCCAGATCCTCGTCGGAGATCCCCATGCGCTTCATCATATCATCCACCTGGGGCAGTCCCAGATCCTTGGCGCACTTGAGGCATAAGCCCTCGTTCACCGTTTTGTCCCCCTCCATTTTGGAGATGAACACCACGGCTACGTTTTTCTTACATTTGGAACAAAGTGTCGGCTGCATGTATGATATACCTCCAGAAGATTGACGGCCTGACCGTCATCGCAGAAACGACAACACACTCAGCGGCGTGTTGGCCGTGAAGATTTTCAGAATGTGGGCCTCTGCCAGAGCCTCCGTATCAAAGGAGATCCCAAGCCGCCGCAGCACCCATACCGCGAAAAACAGCACCAGCGCCCCCTGGATCAGTCCCACGGCGGCGCCGCCCACGGTATTGAGTCCGTGGAGCACCGGGAGCTTGAGCACCAGATCCATGGCGCCCATCAGTACATGCAGCAGCACGGTGATGCCCGCAAAGGCCAGGATATACAAAAGGCCGTAGACCATGGAGCCGGTGATGCTGGACACCACCGCCGCAGCCACGGACACCCCGGTGTCCCGGACAGCATCCTGAGCCTGCTGGGCCAGGGACTCCCGCACATCCGCGTCCAGCCCCACCAAGGCAAGCAGCTCCTCTATGCCGAAGTCCCCGTCCTGTTCTGCGGACGCCTCCGGCATCTGACCGCTCCCGCCCAGGGCCTGGTCCACCTTTTCCTCCACCCGCTGTTCCAGCAGCGGAGCGACCAGATTCGTCACCGGCCCGGAAAAGGTGGCCGCCACAATCCCGGCGCCCACCAGCGCCACGATCACTGTCAGCAGTCCGGCCAGTGCCCGGAACAGGCCCCGCTTCCCGCCGAAATAGCAAAAAGCCACCAGAATGATCACGACGACCGCATCTATTATAACAGGTGTTGTCATTTTTGCCTACCTTTCAAATGCAAATGTTTTGTGAACTCAGGCCGCAGGTTTTACCGCTTATGGCAAAAACAGCCCCGCCGACTCCGAAGACAGCAGCAATGCCGAACCGTCGGAGCGCATCAGCACAGACCGGGCGAAGTCTGTCCCCGTAAGCGAGGCATATACCTGGAGATCCCGGTTGTAGACCACCAGGCTGTCCAGATACAGCACCGCCAGATACCGCCCGCAGGCGGACACAGACAGCACCTCCTGATTCACATCCAGGGAACCCAGCTCCGCGCCGTCGGTGCCCACTGTCACCAGCCGGCCCACACTGCCGGTTTGATAGCGGTTGAGCAGCAGCACAGTAAAATCCTCGCCCGCCAGATCGTATTCCCGCAGAAACATGCCCTGATAACCATAGGTCGCCGCCACCTCGCCTTTCTCGTCGGCGAAGGTCAGACCGGTGTCCGACACAGTGATGATGGCATCTCCCTGCTGGCCGATGGCGGCCACCAGTCCGTCGGAGACGTCATAGTCCGCCACCGGCACCACCGCCACGCCGCCGTCCACCTCCGTCTCCGCCTTGGGGGATGAGCCGGTGAGATCGTAAAGCACCACGTTGCTGACAAAAACACTGTCCTCCTGGCCCAGCGTCACCGCCGCCACATGCTCGCCGTCATCCAGGACATAGGCATCTATCACGAAGCGGCGTGAGGAATCGAAGCTGAAGACGACGCTGTCCAACTCTGCATCATAGACGCTGACACAGCCCTTATAGTTCCGCTTCTCCGCGGTCACCGCCAGCCAGCCCTTCCGGTTCAGCGTGGCGGCAATAAAGGGCTCCGTCTCCTCGGCATGGAGCTCCAGGAGCAGTCCCTCCTCGTCCAGGACATACAGCTCCGTGCCGCCCACGTCGTAGGCCACGGCCCGGCCGCCGCCGGACTCCAGGGCGGGAGCCTCCATCTTCACCGACGCGGACCAGACCGTTCCGCCGTCAGGGTCCAGCAGCTCCAGAGAGGTGGAGGAGAGCACCACCAGATGATCTCCCAGCACCGCAAAGCGGTTGGTGGCGGAGGCGTCATAGTCGTACACCGTCTCGCCGCCGGCTTTCTCCACACTGCCGTAGTTGAAGTAGCGGCGCAGCACGTCAAAGCCCGTGCCGTCCCGATAAGCCGCCACCAGAACCACCACCAGCACCCCCGCCAGCGTCGCAAAGAAGATCAGAAATGTCTTCAGGCGGCTGCGGCGGGACCGGGGGGCCTCCTCACCGTCGTTGTCATTCCAGATATCTTTCGTCCTCTCAGTCATTGAGTCGCTCATCCTCGTACCATAATCTCGTGAGATACAGCCCCCCCGGCGGCACCGTGGGACCGGCAGCGGTACGGTCCCCGCTCTCCAGGATGGCGGGGATATCCTCGGGGGTGAATTTCCCTTCCGCCGCATACAGCACCGTGCCGGTGATGGCCCGTACCATGTTATACAGAAATCCGTTGGCGCAGACCTTCAGTTCCAGCAGGTCCCCGCCGCGGGTAACGTCGCAGTAATAAATGGTGCGGACGGTGGACTTCGTCTCCGTTCCCACGGAACGCACCGCCGCAAAATCGTGAGTGCCCACAAACATGTGGGCCGCCCGGTTGAGGAAGTCCTCGTCCAGCTTCTTGGGATAGAAATACGCCCGGTTGACGTAAAACGGGTTCTTGAACCGGGAGTTGTAGATGCGGTATGTATACTCCTTTTTCAGACACGAGCCGATGGCGTTGAAATCCTCCGCCACCTCGAAGGCCTCCTTCACGGCAATGTCCTCCGGGGTATGGGTGTTGACGGCAAAGGGCAGCCGGTCCACAGGGATCCGGCTCTCCGTGCGGAAGTTGGCCACGTACCGCTCGGCGTGGACGCCGGCGTCGGTGCGGCCGCAGCCGGTGAGATGCACCGGCGCGCCGGTGATCTTCTCCAGGGCGTTTTGCAGCGTCTCACAGACGGTGACGGCGTTTTTCTGCACCTGCCAGCCGTGGTAGGCGGTGCCGTTGTACATGAGCTTCAGGGCGATGTTTCGCATATGTGCTCCTTTGGCGTGAAATCCGGTCATGGCGGCCGGGAGATGCGTCCCATTGGACGTGGGAATCCAGCTATGTTGATAGCTGGG
>CALWXI010000094.1 GCA_944385455.1 uncultured Oscillospiraceae bacterium
CGGTCACGGATGAGGCCGGCAGTGTGGAGACGGTGACGGTGGGCGGCGTCACCGTGAAGGGCACTCAGGTACGGACCATGCTGGGACTGCGGTCGGCGTGTTTTGAGTGGGAGCCGGAGGGGGACGGCCTGGTCTTCTACGTCACCGGCTACGGCCACGGCGTGGGACTGAGCCAGTACGGCGCCCGGCGCATGGTGGAGGAGGGGGCGGACTACCGGGAGATCCTCACCCACTACTACACCGGCGTCACGGTGGAGCCGTACAGCCCCTGACGCTTTACAACGGCGGCGGCCCTGTGATAAAATAAACGGGATTTGAACCGAACTGCAGGACGCGGAGAGGAGGGACGCACCGTGAAAAAACGAGCCGCCGCGCTGCTGGCGTGCCTTTTGCTGCTGCTCCAGACCGCCGCGGTGCCCGGGGCCCGGGCGGCGGAGAGCGTGTACTTCGTGGCTGTGGGCAGCAACGTGCTGCCTTTGTCCGACAGCACCATGCCCTTTTGGTCCGGGGGCTATCTCTACATCTCCAGCGCCATCTTCACCGGCCGTGTGTGGGACAGCCTGGGCATCTCCCATGTGGCCGCCAACGCCTCCCAGCCCCTGATTTTGTACAGCGGCGGCGACCGGTCGCTGATCTTCGACCCGGACAAGACCTACGCTCAGGACACCGCCGGCAACACCTACTATCCCGGCGGCGTGATGCGCAACGGCACGGTGTTCGTGCCGGCGTCCCTGGTGGCCAGCTTCTTCGGACTGCAGTATTCTCTGGTGCCCAATGTGGCCCACGGATACCTGGTGTGGCTGCGCCGGCCGGGCTACGGCCTGACGGACAGGGAGTTCGCCGAGGCCGCCACCTATCCCATGGCGGAGTGCTATGCCCAGTATCTGAAGGACAAGGCCGCCGCGCAGCAGCCGGACGAGGAAGAGGAGATCCCCCAGGAGACGCCGGAGGAGAGCGCCCCGGAGGGGGGCACGGCATACCTGTGCCTGCGGGCCGGGGAGGACACGGCGGAGCTCCTGGACGTATTGGACCGCAGCGGAACCCGGGCGGCCTTTTTCTGCTCCCTGGAGGTTCTGGAAACTCAGGGCGACCTGCTGCGGCGGATGACGGCCCAGGGCCATGCCATCGGCATCCTGACGGATGCCTCCGACCCCCGGCGCACGCCGCTGGAGCAGGCGGAGGAGGGCAACGAGGCGCTGTGCCGGGCCACCTGCCAGAAGAGCCGGCTGGTGTATGTGGAAAACGGCGGCGCCGAGGACTTTCAGCGGCTGGAGGCGGAGGGCTTCCGGTGCCTTTATCCGGATGTGGACCGGACGGAGTCCGGCCTGCGCAGCACCGCGGCGGCCCAGACGCTGGTGCAGCGGGTGGCGGGCCGCAGCAGCGGCGTCACCGTGTGGCTGGACGAGAATGCCAGCGCCGGCGGGATCCAGGCCTTTTTGTCGGCGGCGGCCGCCGCCCAGGTGCGCGTCCTGCCCCTGACGGAGACCGCCTGAGCAAGGATTTACAGAAAATTCAACATGCGCCGGCGATATGGGGTATAATGAAGGAAATGAAAAGACGGGAGGGGACGACATGGGCCGTAATATTCTGGTGGTGGAGGATGACCGCAATATCTCCGATCTCATCCACATGTACCTGGTGAAAGAGGGCTTCGACGTCCGGATCGCTGGAGACGGCGGAAAGGCCATCGAGGAGTTTCAAAAACGGGTGCCGGACCTGATCCTGCTGGATATCATGCTGCCGGTAATGGACGGCTGGGCGGTGTGCGCCCGCATTCGGGAGACCAGCAAGGTGCCCATCATCATGCTTACCGCCAAAAGCGAGGTGTTCGACCGCATCCAGGGCCTGGAGATGGGCGCCGACGACTACATCGTCAAGCCCTTCGAGATGAAGGAGCTCATCGCCCGGATCAACGCGGTGCTGCGCCGGACGGAGATCCCCAATGACACCAGCAAGCGGCTGACCTTTGACAAGCTGATCATTGATCTGGACTCCTACGAGCTCATCGTGGACGGCAAGAAGATCGACACGCCGCCCAAGGAACTGGAGCTTTTGTACCATCTGGCCTCCACGCCCAACCGGGTGTATACCCGCAATCAGCTGCTGGACGAGGTGTGGGGCTTCGATTACTTCGGCGACAGCCGGACGGTGGACGTGCACATCAAGCGCCTGCGGGAAAAGGTGGAGGACGTGTCCGACCAGTGGGCGCTGAAAACGGTGTGGGGCGTGGGCTACAAGTTTGAGCTCACCGGCGCCGCGGCGGAGAAGCGGGAATGAAGCAGCGGGTGCAGAGCCGCTTCCAGGGCCTTTACTGGCGGCAGATGACGGTCACCGTAGGCATGGTGCTGCTGACGCTGCTCCTTCTGGGCGTGTCCTTCTTTTCCCTGAGCTACAACTATGCCCGGGAGCAGGAACTGGACGAGATCAAGAGCCGGGCCGTGGTGATGAGCAGTCTGTCCGTCAACTATCTGGAAAACGGCCGCTATCTCTCCATCGAGGAGCTGCAGGACGATCCCGCCTTTCAGCAGCTGGCCTCCTTTGCCGCCACGGTGTCCGATGTGCAGTTCATGATCTGCGATGTGGAGGGGCATGTGCTGCTGTCCACGGATGAGCGTTTGTCCGGCATGGTGGTCACCATGCCGGAGGAAATGACCCGGCAGATCATGGAGGAGGGGGACACCGCCAGACGCACCACGCTGAACGGGCTTTATGAGTCCAAGCGGTTCGTGGTGGGCGTGCCGGCCGTGAACGGCGCCACCGGTGAGACCGTGGGCGAGGTATTCGCCCTGTCCACCACCGCCTCCCTGGACAACATGTGGAAGGGATTCGTGGGCCTCTTCTTCATGACGGCTTTCGTGGTGCTGATGATCTCCTTCATGGCCTCCTCGGTCACCACCATGCGCCAGATCCAGCCCATCCGGGAGATGGC
>CALWXI010000095.1 GCA_944385455.1 uncultured Oscillospiraceae bacterium
CCAGGTGGCAGGAGATCAGCTTGAGCTCCTCGGGCTTCCTGCCCAGCATGGCGGCGGCGCGGCCGGCCACATACTTGTGGGAGGTGCCGTGGAAGCCGTAGCGGCGGACCTTGTCGTTTTCATAGTACTCGTAGGGCAGGGCGTACATGTAGGCCTTGGCGGGCATGGTCTGATGGAAGGCGGTGTCGAACACGCCCACCTGGGGCACATCTTTGCCCATGACGGCGGTACAGGCGTTGATGCCGGTGATGTTGGCGGGGTTGTGCAGAGGGGCCAGGGGGATGCACTCCTCCAGAGCCTTCATGACCTCGTCGGTGATGAGGACGGACTTGTTGAAGGCCTCGCCGCCGTGCACCACGCGGTGACCCACGGCGTCGATCTCCTTCATGGAGCCGATGACGCCGTTGCTGGGATCCACCAGAGCGTCCAGCACGGCCTGAATGGCCTCGGAGTGGGTGGGCATGGCCACGTCCACGGCGTCCAGCACCTGCTTGCCCTCCACCTGGGGCTTGTAGGTGAACTTGCCGTCGATGCCGATGCGCTCGCAAAGGCCCTTGGCCAGCAGCACGCCGGTCTCCGGATTGAGCAGCTGGTACTTCAGAGAGGAACTGCCTGCGTTGATGACAAGAATGTTCATGGTTGTACGTCTCCTCTTTTTCTTCGTTTTGGAAAGCCTTGCGGGCGTTTCGCAAATGAGATAAAATAAAAAGCAAGATCCGCGCAAACGTGCGGAAACCTATCTTCATTATAGCAGAGATTTTCCAGGTTACAACCAGTTTTTTTACCGAAATGTCATTATTTTGTCATTGGCCCGGGGGTGAAATCTGTGCAGGTTGCAGGTATCATAACAGAATATAATCCCCTGCATAGCGGCCATGTGCACCTGATGAGGGAGGCAAGGCGCCTGCTGGGGCCGGATACGGCGGTTTTGTGCGTCATGAGCGGGAATTTCGTCCAGCGGGGGGACTTTGCCCTGGCGGGCAAATATGCCCGGGCGGAGGCTGCGGTGCGCAGCGGCGCGGATCTGGTGCTGGAGC
Source organism: uncultured Oscillospiraceae bacterium (assembly GCA_944385455.1). Classification (GTDB taxonomy): domain Bacteria; phylum Bacillota; class Clostridia; order Oscillospirales; family Oscillospiraceae; genus Oscillibacter. Next base: position 1,038 of record CALWXI010000095.1, read on the forward strand.
TGGGACTCCCCTGGGCGGTGTCTTCGGCGGAGCGGTTCGCCGACGGCGGCGTCCGGACCCTGCTGGCCACGGGTGTGGTGACCCACCTGCTGTTCGGCAGCGAATGCGGGGAGGCGGCGCCGCTTTTTCGTCTGGCCGCGGCGCTGACGGGGGAGTCCTTCCCCGAACGCCTGCGGGCGGAGCTGTCCAAGGGCGTCAGCTTTGCCGCGGCCCGGGAGCGGGCGGCGGCTTCGCTGGTTTCCCGGGAGGATGCGGCGCTGCTGCGCAGCCCAAACAACATCCTGGGCGTGGAGTACTGCAAGAGTCTGCTGCGCCGGGGCGGTGCGCTCCGGGTGGTAACGGTGCCCCGCCGGGGCACCCCTCACGACGGCACGGCTCTGGAGGGAGAACCCCCCTCCGCCTCCGCGGTGCGGATGCTGCTGCGGACTGGGCAGCGGGATCGTGCCCTGGCTCTGATGGCCCCCGCCATGGCCCGGACGTATTTGAAAGAAGAGGCCGCGGGCCGGGCGCCGGTGCTGCGGGAGACGTGTGAGCGGGCCGTCCTGGCCCGGCTGCGCACCATGGCGGAGGCGGATTTCACCGCCCTGGACGAGGGGCGGGAGGGCCTGTACCGCCGCCTGTTCGCCGCGTCCCGCACCGCCTGCACGGTGGACGAGGTGCTGCGTCTGGCGGGGACGAAGCGATATGCCCAGTCCCGTCTCCGGAGGATGGTGCTGTGGGCCTATCTGGGGCTGACGCCGGGGGACTGCCCGGCCGCGCCCCCCTATCTGCGGCCCCTGGCCGCCAATGCAAGCGGCCGCCGCCTGCTGGCCCGGATGCGGGAGACGGCGTCCGCGCCGGTGCTGACCAAGCCCGCTGCGGTGCGGCGGCTGGGCCCGGAGGCCCGGGCGCTGTTCGATCTGGAGGTCCGGGCGGCGGATCTCTATGCCCTGGCGTACCCGGCCCTTGCCGCCGTAGGCGGCGGGAGCGCCTGGAAAGAAGGTCCCGTGCTGTGCTGAGGACCCCCGGAAAGGAGCCCTTGTATGAAGAAGCTGATGATCCTGCTGGTACTGGCGGCGCTGGTGCCGGCGGGCTGCGGCGCACCTGCGGCGGATGTGGCGCCCCAGCAGATCCTTCCGTCAGCCTTGCCCGTTCAGGAGAAACTGACCTATCAGGTGGACACCCGCCTGTGGGAGGACGCCGTCTTGGCGGAGGACGGCACCGTGCTGGCGTCGTACAGCTTTTACCTGCCGGAGATGACGGTGCTGACGGAGGAGGGCGTCCGGTTGGAGACAGCCCGGACGGAGGAGGAGGAAACGGCCCTTGCCGCCGCGGAGACCTTCAATCAGCGTTTCCTGGATTGGCTGTCCGATGAGGAGCTGGATTCCATGGCGCAGGAGGCGGCCCAGGAACTGGAGTGGTACCGGGAAGCGGGGGCGGAGTGGTTCGGCGGATACCGGCAGGAGCTGACGGTATCCGCCTACCAGACGGAGCACCTGGTGAGTCTGGAGGGTACATATTACAGCTACGCCGGAGGTCCCCACCCCAACACCTGGCACATGGGCTGGAACTTCGACCTGGACTCCGGAATGTTTTTCGGTGCGGAGAGCCTGGCGGCGGACAGCGCGGAGTTCCAGGCGGCGGTGCTGGAGGAGCTGATCCGTCAGGCGGATGCCCGGGCGGCGGAGAACGGCTTGGAGCCCCAGGAGTTTTTCTGGACGGATTACCGGGATATTCTGGCCAACTGGTCCAGCTATGCCGTGTTCTTTGACGCGGGCGGCATGCTCATCGTCTTCTCTCCCTACGAGCTGGCCAGCTACGCCGCCGGGACCCAGGCGTTCCGCCTGTCCTACGCGTGGCTGCTGCCGTACCTGAGTGAGCACGGTCTTGCGGTGCTGGAGCTGGCGGAGGAATGAGCAAAAACACACGGCCCATCCGGGCCGTGTGTTTTTGCTCTTGACACACCTAGCATCACTAGGTATAATATACATAGAAGCTCTAGGTATAAAGTCTGCGGGAGGTGCGCAATGAAAAAGCAGAGTATCGACCATGCCCATCTGCTGGTGCTCTCGCTGCTGGCGGGAGAGGACATGTACGGGTATCAGATGATCGTGGAGCTGGCCCGGCGGTCCGACCACACCTTTGAGATGAAGGAGGGAACGCTGTATCCGGTGCTCCACGGGCTGGAGCGGCAGGGACTGGTGGAGGCCTATCAGCAGGAGGCGCCCACGGGACGGATGCGCAAGTATTACCATCTCACCCGGAAAGGGGGCGCCTTTCTCAAGGACGAGGCATCATCGTGGCAGGCCTACGCCGGCGCGGTGAACGCGGTGCTCCGGTGCGCGCCGGGGCTGCTGTAAGGCGCCGGAGCGGGAGAGGCGGCGGCGGGCCATGACCAAGGCGGAATACGTAGCGGCGGTGTGCGCCGCCCTGCGCCGCCTGACGCCCCGGGAGCGGGCATCGGTCCGGGACGAGATCGACGGCCATATCGAGGACCACATGGCGGACCTCCTGGTCCTGGACTATCCCCGGGCCCTGGCGGAGCAGCGGGCTCTTGCCGCCATGGGGGACCCGGAGGAGGTGGGAAAGGCCATCAGCCGCCAATACTCCCCCTTCTGGCTGGCGGCGGGGCTGGCGGGCACGGGGATGTACCGCGTCCTGCCGGGACAGGCGGTGGCGGTGGCGGCGGACCGCGGCGATGTGGACCATCCCCGGGTGGTGAAATGGGTTTCCGACCGTGCCCGGTCCGGGCTGTACAGTCTGGTGGAGGGAGACGATGCGCTGATGCTGTGCCTGCTGCGGTTTTCCCCGGCGGGCGGGTGGTACGGCTTGTGCAGCGCCCAGCTGGAGACCTGGCAGAACGCCGATGTCAGCGCCGGGATCTGCAGCCACAATCACCGCCAGGATGGGCGTGAAGTCCTCTTCCTCTTCGGACGGGTGGAGACGGATATCCGGCGGCTGGAGCTGGAGGCCACTTTCTGGGAGGAGGAAGCAGAAGCAATGACCGTCCGCACGGTGCCCGTCCCCGCAGAGGATCTCTTTGAGGAACATGGCCGGCGGTACTTCGTCACCGAGCTGGAGGGTTTCTCCCTGGACGGCTGGATCGAGGGCCGGGTCCTGGGCTGGACGGACAGCGGGCAAATGAGAGCGAGTGAGCCGCTTGTGCGGTGGTACTGGAACACATAACGGGAAAAGGAGGGACGGCCATGACCAAGGCGGAATACACGGCGGCGGTGCTCTCCGCCCTGCGCCGCCTGACGCCGGAGGAGCGGACGTCGGTCCAGGCGGAGCTGGACGGCCACATTGAGGACCATATGGCGGACCTCCTGGCCCTGGACTATCCCCGGGATCTGGCGGAGGAGCGGGCCCTTTCCGCCATGGGGGACCCGGAGGCGGTGGGCCGGGAGCTGGAAAAGCAGTACCCTCTGCGGTGGCTGATCCTGGGCCGGGCGGCGGTGGTGCTGACGGTGGCGCTGTGCGTTCAAATGGTGCTGGGCGTCGGCATCCTGGGCATGGTGCTGGACAGCTTCGCCGCCCGGATCTATCCAGATGAGGACACCCGCCTGAATACCGTGGCCGCCCAGGAGCGGGTGGATGTCCGATTGCCGGTGGGCGGCGACGTGCTGCGGATCTATCGGGTGGCGGTGGGACAG
>CALWXI010000096.1 GCA_944385455.1 uncultured Oscillospiraceae bacterium
GGGAGAGGGCGGCCGCATTGAGGGCGTTGATGCCGTCAAAGGGGCGGGCCCCGGCGTGGGCCTCCCGGCCGGTGAAGCGGATGAGCTTTCCCACAAAGCCGGAGCTGTCGCAGCCGATGAGGAAGTGCCGGTCCTCCACGCCGGCATGGGAGTGGATCATCATGCCCATGTCGATATCGTCCAGCACCCCCAGCCGCAGATACTCCTGCTTGCCCCCGAAGAAGCGGAGCTTCCCCTCCCGGCGCAGCCGCTCCCGGTACTCCAGCTCCACATACTCCTCCGCCGGCACCGCCACGAAAGCCACGCTGCCGTCCAGCTCCTGCGCCAGGGGCGCCAGCCCCATGGCCGCGCCCAGCATGGAGGCGATCTGAGCGTTGTGTCCGCAGGAGTGAGCGGCGCCGGTCTGGGGGTCCGCCTGGGGATGCAGCGGGCAGACCACCGCGTCCAGCTCACCCATCACCATGATCCGGGGGCCATTGCAGCGTCCCTGCAGATCGCCCCGGACGCCGGTGATGGCCAGTCCTTCCCGGCATGGGATGTGCAGGTCATCCAGGGTCCGCCGCACCACGGCGGCGGTGTGCGTTTCCTTGAAGCCCAGCTCCGGATGGGCGAAGATCTCCTGCCCGATGGCGATGATCTCCTCCTTCCGGGCGTCGATCCGTTCCAGACACTGTGCCTTGAGTGCTTCCTTCGTCATGCATATCCTCCTTCGCCGCTTTTGGCATTTGCGGCATAAACCGGTGTTTCCTAGAGAATATTCTATATAAAATGCGCATTTTTGCAAGGGTTTGTTGACGGCGGAAGGAAAATGGGATATGATAGCCAGTTGAAAAGGTAGTACATTGCCGCAGCCCGCGATACGCGATGAGAGACCGTTTCAGGAAGGGAGAAGGTCCATGCTGGAAGAGACCGCAGGCGCCATCCGGGGGCGCCGTCCGTTTTCGCTGGTGATCCGCAACGTGCGGATCGTGAACGTATTCGACGACACCGTGACGCCCGGGGACATTGCGCTGATGGACGGCCGCATCGCCTATGTGGGGACCATGGACTTTCCCCATACGGCACTGGATGAGCTGGACGGCCAGGGCTGCTACGCCCTGCCCGGCTTCGTGGATTCCCACATGCATCTGGAAAGCAGTATGCTCACTCCCGCCCATTTTGCCCGCGTGGCCCTGTGCTGCGGCACCACCACGGTAGCCGCCGATCCTCACGAGATCGGCAACGTATTGGGCCGCACCGGGGTCCAGGCTCTGATGGACGCGGCCCGGGGGCTGCCCCTGCGGGTATTGATGATGGCGCCGTCCACCATCCCCTCCGCGCCCGGCTTTGAGGACTCCGGCTGTTCCGTGGGGCCGGAGGAGGCCGGAGAGATGCTGGATCTGCCGGGCGTGTCGGGCCTTGGCGAAGTGATGGATTTCCGGGGAGTGGCCGCCGGCGAGGAGCGGATCCTCGCGGTTGTCGAAGAGGCGGCCAGGCGGGGCTGCATCATCGACGGCCACGCCTCCCTGCTCACCGGCCGGGACCTGCAGCTTTTCCGGGCCGTGGGCATCGACAGCGACCACACCCTGCGCACGGCGGAAAAGCTCCGGGAGGAGCTGGCGCTGGGCTTCACCGTGCAGATCCAAAGCAATGCGCTGAACCGGGAACTGGTGGCGGCCATGAACGCGGCCCCCGTACAGGACCGGATCTGTCTTGTGACCGACGATGTGCCCCTGCCCCGGCTGATGGAGCAGGGACATTTGAATCATGTCGTCGCGCAGGCCGTGACACTGGGACTGGACCCGGTGCGGGCGGTGCGCTTTGCCACCATCAACGCCGCCCGCCGGCTGCGGCTCCACGATGTGGGCGCCATTGCTCCGGGAATGCAGGCGGAGATCCAGCTGGTGCGGGACCTCCGCGCGCCCCGGCCGGAGACGGTGATCTGCGGGGGAAAGGTGATCTGCCGGGACGGCCGGCTGCTCTCAGCGCTGCCGCAGCCGGATCTGGCCCAGGCGCTGCGTTCTTCCGTCCACTGCGCGCCGGTGACCGCGGCGGACCTGGTCATCCCCGCCCCGGCGGCGGGAACGGCGGAGGTGAACGTCATCTCTCAGGACGGGACCTCCCTGCGCACCACCCGGGTCCTCCGGGAGCTCCCGGCGGTGTGCCGGGAGGACGGGCAGACGGTTCTGGACTGCCGGGGATATCTGAAGATGGCGGTGTTCAACCGCTACGGCAGGGCCCAGCGAGGCCTGGCCCTCATCGAGGGCATGCCCGCCGTCCGCGGCGCAGTGGCCCTGACCTACGGCCACGATGCCCACAACCTCACGGTGTACGGCGGCAGCGACGCAGACATGGCCCTGGCGGCCAACACGGTCATCGGCGCCCAGGGCGGCATCTGCGCCGCGCTGGATGAAGAGGTGCGCATCTGCATTCCGCTGCCATTGGGGGGGCTGATGTCCACCCGGGAGCCGGAGGCACTGCTGGCGCAGCTGAACGCGTTTCTGGCCCACTGCGCGGATATGGGCTTCGTTCACAGCGACCTCATGTCGTTTTTCACCATTATGCCCCTGGCAGTTTCCCCGGAGATCAAATGCACCGACCGGGGACTGCTGGATGTGGCCCGCAAGCGGTTTCTGCCGCTGATCCAACGGATGAAGGGGGACTTTTGATGGAGAGGAAGAAACAGGCGCTGCTGCTGGCGCTTCCCGCTTCCCTGGCCCTGCTGGTGTGCTTCATCGGACCGATGGTCTACATTCTGGTCCGGACCCTGGCGGAAAACGGAACGGCGGACTTTGCCGCGTTTTTCTCCGATCCGTTTTATCTGGACATCCTCTGGACCACCCTGCGGGTGTCCCTGATCTCCACGGCGGTGTCGCTGGTGCTGGGGTATCCCACGGCCTACTACATGGCCAGGACCCCCTCCCGGCTCAAGCAGGCCATGGTCATCGTGATCCTTTTCCCGTTCCTGGTCAGCGCGGTGGTGCGTTCCTATGGATGGATGGTGATTCTGGGCACCAACGGCCTTCTGAACCAGCTCTTGATGGCTCTGGGAATCATTGCCGAGCCGCTGAAGATCCTCAACACCGAGACGGCCGTCATCATCGGCATGGTCCACCTGCTGATCCCCTACATGATCCTCTCCCTGGTGGGCGTGCTGCAGAGCATCGACCCCAACGTGGAGTATGCGGCGTACAGCCTGGGGGCCTCTCCCATGACCACGTTCACCAAGGTGATCTTCCCCCTGAGCACGCCGGGCATCATCTCCGGCTGTGTGCTGGTGTTCACCATGAGCATGACCTCCTACGTCACGCCCAAGCTGCTGGGCGGGTCCAAATTCCGGATGATGGCCACCATGGTGGTGCAGGAGATCAACGTCAGCTTCGACTGGGGCGCAGCCTCCGCCATCAGCTATATCCTGCTGGCGGTGATCCTGGCGGTGCAGGTGGCCGTGGTGCTCCTCACCGGACCTTATATGAAACGGATGGGAGGCGGAAAAAATGCGTGACGGACGTGTCAACTGGCTTTGCACCCTGGCGGCGGTCCTCGTGATGCTCTTTCTGGTGGCGCCGCTGATCGTCATCGTGCTGGCCTCCTTTACCCCCACCGCCCTGGTGACCTTCCCGCCTCAGGGCTTTTCCCTGAAATGGTACGCCAACATCTTCGCCTCTTCCACCCACTTCATGGACGGCCTGGTCAAAAGCCTGCAGATCGGCATCCTGGCCACGGCGCTGGACGTGCTGCTGGGCGTGACAGCGGCCCTTTCCATCTGCCGTTACGATTTCCGGGGCAAAAACCTGCTGCTCAACTATTTCACCTCGCCCATGTACGTCCCCAGCGTGGCTTTCGCCTTCGTGCTGCTCCAGGTATACAGCCAGCTGGGCGGCGTCCCCGGCATGGCCCGGATCTTCATCGGCCACTTCATCATCATCCTGCCCTATGTGGTGCGCAACACCGTCTCCGTGCTGCATGTGTTCAACTGGACGCTGGAGGACGCGGCCACTTCCCTGGGAGCCAATCCGGTGCAGGTGTTCTTCAAGATCACCATCCCCCTAGCCAAGCCCGGCATCCTGGCCGGCGCGATGCTGGCATTTTTGTACTCCTTCGACGAGGTGGCTCTGAGCAGCCTGCTCTCCACCCCCCGGTTCGTCACGCTGCCCATCCGGATCATGAACTACATGGAGCTGACCTTTGATCCCACCCTGGCTGCCATCTCGACCCTGCTGATGTGCGCGTCTCTGGCATTGATCGTGCTGCTGGAGCGCTTCGTGGGGCTGGACATGTTTATGAAGTGAAGGAGGAGAGAGCCAAATGGCAACACTGGAATTACGGCACCTGACGAAAAAGTTCGGGGATTTCACCGCCGTGGACGATATGGACCTGACCGTGGCCGAGGGCGAGATGATCGCCCTGCTGGGCGGCAGCGGCTGCGGCAAGACCACCACCCTGCGGATGATCGCGGGCTTTACCGAACCCTTTTCCGGCGCGGTGGTGGTGGACGGCAAGGACCTGCGCAGCGTCCCCCCCTACCGGCGCAACATCGGCATCTTCTTTCAGAACTATGCCCTGTTCCCCCACATGACGGTCTTTGAGAACGTGGCCTTCGGACTGAAGCTCCAGAAGCTTCCCAAGCCGGAGATCCGGGAGCGGGTGGAGTCCATTTTGTCCCTGGTGAAGCTGGTGGGCCTGGACCGCCGCTATCCCCGGGAGCTCTCCGGCGGCCAGCAGCAGCGGGTGGCCCTGGCCCGGGCCCTGGTGACCCGCCCCGCCATCCTGCTGCTGGACGAGCCTCTTTCCAATCTGGACGCGAAGCTCCGGGTGGAGATGCAGGTGGAGATCAAGCGCATCCAGAAGGAGCTGGGCATCACCACCATCATTGTCACCCATGACCACGAGGAGGCCGTCTCCCTGGCGGACCGGGTCATTGTCATGAACGCCGGCCGCATCCAGCAGATCGGCACCCCCCAGGAGATCTTCGACCGCCCGGTGTCCCCCTTTGTGGCGGACTTCATGGGCTTTTCCACCTTCCTCCACGGCGTGGCCGGGCGGGAGGAGAACGGACTGCTGCCGGTGACGTGCGGCAGCCACACGCTCCGGGTGCGCACCGGCGGGCGCGCGGAGATCGCGCCTGGAGACGCCTGCGTGCTGACCATCCGCTCAGAAAACATCGCCCTGGCCCAGGAGGCAGGCGAAAACGTGGTCTCCGGACAGGTGCGGTCGGCCACCTACAAGGGCCACACCACCCGGCTGGAGGTCTCCGGCTGCTTTGCAGAGCCGGTGTATCCGGCCA
>CALWXI010000097.1 GCA_944385455.1 uncultured Oscillospiraceae bacterium
TTTACCGGGAGGATATCACCGGCAGCATGGCCCACGCGAAGATGCTGGCGGACTGCGGCATTATCTCCCGGGAGGACGCCGATGCCATCCAGACGGGCCTGGAGGGCATCCTGGCGGACATCGAGGCCGGGAAGGTGGCATTCACCGCCGACAATGAAGATATCCACATGAACGTGGAGGCGCTGCTCACCGCCCGCATCGGGGACGCGGGAAAGCGGCTCCACACCGCCCGCTCCCGCAACGATCAGGTGGCCCTGGACTTCCGGATGTACGTCCGGCGGGAGATCCCCGTGCTGGTGGACCAGCTCCTGGAGCTGGAGGCGGTGCTGTGCCGTCAGGCGCGGAAGTACCAGGAGGCGGTGATGCCCGGCTACACCCACCTCCAGCGGGCACAGCCCATCTCCTTTGCCCAGCACCTGATGGCCTACGGCGCCATGTTCCGCCGGGACGTCACCCGGCTGGAGGACTGCATGAAGCGCCTCAACGAGTGCCCCCTGGGCTCCGGCGCCCTGGCGGGCACCACGTATCCCATCGACCGCTTCCAGACGGCGTCGGCCCTGGGCTTCGACGCCCCCATGGGCAATTCCCTGGACGGCGTGTCCGACCGGGACTACGCCCTGGAGCTTTTGTCTGACCTGTCCATTTTGATGATGCACCTGTCCCGGTTTTCCGAGGAGGTCATCCTCTGGTGCAGCTGGGAGTTCAAGTTCATCGAGCTGGACGACGCCTACGCCACCGGCTCTTCCATCATGCCCCAGAAGAAAAACCCCGACGTGGCGGAGCTGGTCCGGGGCAAGACGGGGCGGGTGTACGGCAGCCTCATGGGCCTGCTGACCACCATGAAGGGGCTGCCCCTGGCCTACAACAAGGATATGCAGGAGGACAAGGAGCCGGTGTTCGACGCCGTTGACACCGTGGAGATGTGCCTTCCCGTGTTCGCGGCCATGCTGGACACCATGACCGTCCGTACGGACAACATGCGCGCCGCGGCGGGGAAGGGGTTCATCAACGCCACGGACTGCGCCGACTACCTCACGAAAAAGGGCATGCCCTTCCGGGACGCCTACACCGTCACCGGCCGTCTGGTGGCCGCCTGCACCGCTCAGGGCAAGACTCTGGAGGACCTGACTCTGGAGGAACTGAAATCCGTCTCGCCCCTCTTTGAAGCGGACGTCTACCAGGCGCTGAAGCTGGAAAACTGCATGGCGCTGCGGGGCAGCTTCGGCGGTCCCGCCGTGGCGGAGACCACCCGGCAGATCGCGGAGCTGGAGGCCTTTGTCCAGGCCCATACCAAATAAAAGGGAGATGGACCCATTGAAACCGAAGGTGTACATCGACGGCAAGGACGGAACCACGGGACTGCAGATCTATGACCGTCTGGCAGGCCGGACGGACATCGAGTTGCTGCTTATCGGCGAGGACAAGCGCAAGGACCCGGCGGAGCGGAAGAAGCTCCTCAACGCGGCGGATCTGGTGTTCCTGTGCCTCCCGGACGACGCGGCCCGGGAGGCGGTGTTCATGATCGAAAATCCGGACACCCGGGTCATCGACGCCTCCACCGCCCACCGCACCGCCCCGGGCTGGACCTACGGTTTCCCGGAGGTCCGGCCGGGCCAGAGGGCGGCTGTGGCGTCCTCCAGGCGCATCGCCAATCCCGGATGCCATGCCACGGGCTTCATCAGCATCGTCTCCCCCCTGGTACAGATGGGGATTCTGCCGGCGGACACACCCCTGAGCTGTTTTTCCCTCACCGGCTACTCCGGCGGCGGCAAGAAGATGATCGCCCAGTACGAATCTCCGGACCGGGAGGCGCTGCTGGGCAGCCCCTGTCCCTACGGCCTCACCCAGAGCCACAAGCACCTGCCGGAGATGCAGGCGGTGTGCGGTCTGGCGCAGCCGCCGGTGTTCGTGCCCATCGTGGACGATTACTACAAGGGCATGGCCGCCACGGTGCCCTTCCATATGCATCAGCTGCGGGGCGTTTCCACGCTGCGTCAGGTCCGGGAGGCGCTGGCGGAGCACTACGCCGCCTACCCGGGTGACGCGATGGTGGAGGTGGCGCCTCTGGAGCCTCCCACGGCCCGGCTGTACGGCGCGGAGCTGGCCGGCAGCGACCGCCTGCGTCTGGTTGTGGCGGGAAATGACCAGCGCTTCACCGTCACCGCGCTTTTCGACAATCTGGGCAAGGGCGCCAGCGGCGCCGCCGTGCAGAACATGAATCTCGTCCTGGGGTTTGCAGAGACCACGGGACTGAGCCTGTAAGGAGGAACGGATATGAACTTCATCGAAGGCGGCGTCTGTGCCGCCCGGGGCTTCCGGGCCGCGGGCATCCACGTGGGCGTCAAGACCCACGCCGCCTGGAAAAAGGACGTGGCCCTCATCGTCTCCGATGTGGACTGCGCCGCGGCGGGCGTGTTCACCAAAAACGTGGTGAAGGCCGCCCCCATCCACGTGGACCTCAACCATCTGGCCGACGGCAGGGCCCGGGCCATCATCGCCAACAGCGGCAACGCCAACGCCTGCGCCCCCAAGGGGGAGGAGAACGCGCAGCGCATGTGCGCCGCGGCGGCCGCCGCCATCGGCTGCTCTCCCCGGGATGTGCTGGTGTCTTCCACCGGCGTCATCGGACAGACGCTGCGGGTCCAGGTGGTGGAGGAGGGCATGCCGGCGCTGTACGCCGCGCTGGAGCGGTCCGGGTCCGCCAGCGACGCCGCCGCCCACGCCATCATGACCACCGACACCGAGAAAAAGGAGGCGGCGGTGGAGACCGTCATCGGCGGAAGGACCGTCCGCATGGGCGGCATCGCCAAGGGCAGCGGCATGATCCACCCCAACATGGGCACCATGCTCTGCTTCCTCACCACGGACTGCGCCATCTCCCCGGAGATGATCCGCAAAGCCCTGCTGGAGACCGTCAGCGTCACCTTCAACCGCATCAGCGTGGATGGGGACACCTCCACCAACGACTCGTGCCTGGTCCTGGCCAACGGCCTGGCGGGCAACGAGACCATCACCGCCCCGGGACCGGACTACGACGCCTTCCTGGAGGCATTGAAGGCCCTGTGCGGCCTGCTGGCCCGGAAGATGGCCTCCGACGGCGAGGGCGCCAAGCACCTCATCACCTGCACCGTCTCCCGCGCGGCCAGTGAAAAAAGCGCTGAGACCATCGCCAAGTCCGTCATCTCCTCCACCCTCACCAAGGCCGCCGTCTTCGGCGCGGACGCCAACTGGGGCCGGGTGCTGTGCGCCATGGGCTACTCCGGGGAGACCTTCGATCCGGACAAGGTGGATGTGTCCTTTGCCAGCGATGCCGGAGAGATCGCCGTGTGCGCCGCCGGCCGGGGACTGGACTTCGACGAGGGCCTGGCCAAGAAGATCCTCACCGAGCATGATATCGAGATCCGCATCGCCATGGGCGAGGGGGACGGGCGCTGCACCTGCTGGGGCTGCGACATCACCTACGACTATATCAAGATCAACGGCGACTACCGGACCTGAGGTCCCCGCCGCGTCAAACCGTCCGCCCGGCGGACAGAAGGAAAGAAGGAATCTTTCGTGACTTCACACGCTCAGCAGGCCCAGACCCTGGTGGAGGCCCTGCCCTATATCCAGAAATTCACCGGCAAGACCATCGTGGTCAAATACGGCGGCAACGCCATGATCTCCGACGAGCTGCGCCGTGCCGTCATGAGCGACATCATCCTGCTCAGCCTGGTGGGCATTCGGGTGGTGATGGTCCACGGCGGCGGGCCGGAGATCAGCGACATGCTCAAGAAGCTGAACCACCCCTCCCGGTTTGTGGACGGCCTGCGCTACACCGACGAGGTGACCATGGACGTGGTCCAGTCGGTGCTCTGCGGCAAGGTCAACAAGAACCTGGTGGCCCAGATCAACCGCCTGGGCGGTCAGGCCGTGGGTCTTTGCGGCATGGACGGACAGCTGTTCCAGGCAGTGCAGCTGGACGAAAAGTACGGTCTGGTGGGCAGCATCACCGGCGTGAATCCCGAGCCGGTGGAGACGGCTCTGATGACCGGCTACATCCCCGTGGTGTCCACCGTGGCCCAGGGCATGGACGCCGACACCGCCTACAACATCAACGCCGACACCGCCGCCGCCAAGCTGGCGGAGGCCCTCAACGCCGAAAAGCTGATTTTGCTCACGGATGTCCGGGGCCTTTTACGGGATCCCAAGGATGAGGAGACGCTGATCCATGTGGTCCGCACCTGCGAGGTACCGGGGCTGGTGGCGGACGGCACCATCTCCGGCGGCATGATCCCCAAGATGGAGTGCTGCGTGGACGCCATCGCCGGGGGCGTGGAGCGGGTCCACATCCTGGACGGCCGCATCCCCCACTCCATCCTTATCGAGCTGCTCTCCGACCGCGGCATCGGCACCATGCTGGAAAAGGAGGACTGACGGATGAACTCGGAAGAGATCAAGGCCCTGACGGGCCGGTACATCATGAATACCTACGGCCGCTTTCCCGTGGCCGTGGACCACGGCCGGGGCGCCCGGCTCTACTCCCCCGAGGGGCGGGAATACATCGACTTCACCAGCGGCATCGGCGTCAGCTCCCTGGGATACGGCAATGAAAGCTGGCTGAAGGCCATCTCAGCCCAGGCGGCCAAGCTGGGCCACGCCTCCAACCTCTTCTACACCGAGCCCGCCGCCCGGCTGGCCCAGATCCTGTGCCAGCGCACCGGCATGAGCAATGTGTTCTTTGCCAACGGCGGCGGCGAGGCCAACGAGGG
>CALWXI010000098.1 GCA_944385455.1 uncultured Oscillospiraceae bacterium
CCTGGTATGCCGAAGCCGTGGAATGGGCCGCCGAAGAAGGCATCGTCAAGGGCTACGGCAAGAAGACCTTCGGCCCCAACAGATCCGTCACCGTAGAGCAGCTGGCCGCCATCCTGCAGCGCTACGCTGACTACAAGGGCTATGATATCGACGAAACCGTCCGCCTCTACTCCGACGCCGTCGTCTCCCAGTGGGCTGTGGACAATGTCCGCTGGGCCGTGGCCGAGGGCCTGCTCCGCGACGGCAGAAGCGTGGATTCCACGCAGGTTGCCACCCGTGCGGAGATCGCCTACGCGCTTTACAACTTTATGATGAACGTGGCGGATTAACCGCCGCGCACCTGGAGGCATGGGCCCAAAGCCCATGCCTCTTTTTGATTGACGGGAGGACCTATGATTTCTTATTCGGATGTATGCCAGGGCCGCTTTCTCGCCCGGCCCAACCGCTTCATCGCCCTGGTGGAGCTGGACGGCCAGGCGCAGCGGTGCCATGTTCCCAACACCGGACGGCTGGGAGAACTGCTCCTACCCGGCGCCCGGGTCTGGTGCCAGCGGCACCGCGAGCCGGGCCGCAAGACCGGCTGGACGCTGATCTCCGTGGAGAAGGACGGCGCGGTGGTCAACCTGGATTCCCAGGCGCCCAACCGCCTGGCCTTCGCCTATGTCCGGGACGGCGGGCTGGGCTTCCTGCCGGACACGGTGCGGGCCGAGCAGCCCTTCGGCGACGCCCGGCTGGACCTCGCCTACGAGGTCGGAGGCCGGCGGGGTTATGTGGAGGTCAAGGGCGTGACCCTCAACGAGGGCGGCGTGGCCCGCTTCCCCGACGCCCCCACCCAGCGGGGCGCGAAGCATCTGCTGGCGCTGACCCAGGCTGTGGCGGCGGGGCACCGGGCCGCCGTCCTCTTCGTGGCACAGATGGACACCGTCACCCGCTTCCAGCCCAACTGGCCCCGGGACCCGGCCTTCGCCCGGGGGCTGGTGGAGGCCGCCCGGGCCGGCGTGGCAGTGCTGGCCGTCCGCTGCGCCGTCACGCCGGACACTATCGCGGTCACTGTCCCCCTGGAGGTAGACCTCTCTCCCTGGCAGCGCAGCGAGGACTGACGCTGCAGTCAGACGCCTGCTGCAGCTGTAGGCCCTCACACCCGCGGCATAGCCTGGCGAAAACACGGCGCGTGATCCGCAGCCAAAAGGGGCCAATTGAGTGGCCCCGGCGGTATGTCCTTGCAAAGCGAGGTAAAATTCGATATAATGGGGTCATAAATGGAAAATTCGTTCCACAAGGAGGAAGCATATGCGCGGCTACGAATCCTTTGTCACCAACGTCCGCAAGCAGGTCTTCACAGAAGTGGCCCGCCTGGCCTACGAGGGCGGCGACTACGCCCGGATGGAGGAGATTCCCTATAAAATCGTCCCCGGTGAGATCGCCTCCCACCGGGAGTCCATCTTCCTGGAGCGCGCCATCGCCGGTGAGCGGGTGCGGCTGGCCATGGGTCTGCCGCTGCGGCCCATCACAGAGCTGCGGCCCCTGTCCGAGGGCGTCAACGACAGCGCCATCGCCGAAAAATATTACGATCCGCCCCTCATCAATATCATCCAATACGCCTGCCACGCCTGCCCCACCAAGCAGGTCCGCGTGACCGACTGCTGCCAGGGCTGCCTGAGCCGCTCCTGCCAGCAGGTCTGCCCCAAGGATGCCATCCGCTTTGAACGCGGCGGCAAGAGCGTCATTGACCAGGACAAGTGCATCAAGTGCGGCAAGTGCGCCGACGCCTGTCCCTACCATGCCATCATCAAAATGGAGCGGCCCTGCGTGGCGGCCTGCGGCATGGACGCCATCGGCTCGGACGAGTACGGCCGCGCCAAGATCAACTACGACAAGTGCGTCTCCTGCGGGATGTGCCTGGTCAGCTGCCCCTTCGGCGCCATTGTGGACAAGGGCCAGATCTTCCAGCTGATCCACGCCATCAAAAAGGGCTACAAGGTCATCGCCATCGTGGCGCCGGCCTTCGTCGGCCAGTTCGGCGACAAGCTCACCCCCGAAAAGCTCACCGCCGCCATGAAAATTCTGGGCTTTGATTCGGTAGTGGAAGTGGCCGTTGGCGCGGATCTCTGCACCATCGACGAGGCCAAGGAATATCTGGAGCGCGTGGAAAAGGGCAAGAGCTACATGGGCACCTCTTGCTGCCCGGCGTGGATCTCCATGGTGGACATCTGCTACCCCGACCAGAGCGACCACATTTCCATGACGCTGACGCCCATGGTACTGACGGCCCGGATGGTCAAAAAACAGCACCCCGACGCCAAGGTCTGCTTCATCGGCCCCTGCGCCGCCAAGAAGCTGGAGGCCAGCCGGGAGCATATCCGCAGCGACGTAGACTTCGTCCTGACCTTTGAGGAACTGCAGGGGATGTTCGAGGCTAAGGAGGTCTGGTACGCCGACGTGGTGGGCAACGACCCGCTGGAGCAGGGCAGCGCCGACGGACGGGGCTTCGCCGTCAGCGGCGGTGTCGCCGCGGCGGTGCAGCACGTGGTGAAAGAGCTGGCCCCGGATGTGGACATGAAGATCATGAACGCCGAGGGCCTTCGAGACTGCCGGAAGATGATGGCTTTGGCCAAGGCCGGCAAGCTCAACGGCTACTTGCTGGAGGGCATGGCCTGCCCCGGCGGCTGCGTGGCCGGCGCCGGTACTATCCGGCCTATCCAGCGGGCCACGTCGCTGATCGCCGGATACAAGAAGGAAGCGCCCTTGCAGAGCGCCACCCAGTCCCAGTTCGCCGAAATTGCCGACAGCCTGGACTGAGTTCCTCGATACACAAAAGTCAGCACCTCCTGAACCCGGTGCGGGTTCAGGAGGTGCTGTTTGTTTCGCCCCTCTGTGACAAATTCCGCCCCCGCCTCATAGGATGAGCCGGATGCTGCATCCAAATAGGAGGAGGGTCCCCTATGGGTATTACTAGTTCCAACAAGCAGATCGACCAATCGCGCATTGACTGCGACGGCTCGCTCCAGGTCTCCCTGGCGCTGTCCGCCGCGCCGGATATCGTCTCCAATCCCACGGATATCGTGCTGATTTTGGATCGCTCCGGCAGCATGGCCGGAAGCCCCCTGGCCAATCTCAAAGAAGGCGCCAAGGCGTTCATCGACATTCTGTCCGAGTCCACCGGCGGCGCCCCCGACAGCATTGGTTCCGGCAGCCGTATCGGCATCGTCAGCTTCGCCGACACTGCCACAGCCGACACCCAGCTCATCACCTCGGTGGCCGACTTGAAGGACGCAGTGGACAGTCTCAGCGCCGGCGGCTCCACCAACCATGCCGCCGCCTTCACCAAGGCGTCGGAGCTGTTTGACCCCATGTCGTCCAACGCCCGGGTCATGGTAATGTTCACCGACGGCAAGACCACCGCCGGCCCGCCCGCAGCCCCGGTGGCAGATGCCGCCAAGGCCGACGGCGTCATTATCTACTGCATCGGCCTGGTGGGCAGCGGCGGCATCGATGTTGCCACGCTGGAGCTGTGGGCCTCCCAGCCGCCCGCCTCTTACGTGTTGGTGACGCCCGACGATGCCGACCTGGAAGAGCTGTTCCGGGAGCTGGCACAGAATATTTCCAAGACCGGCGCCACCAACATCGTCATCGATGAGGTGGTCGCGCCGGATTTCCTGATCGTCAGTATGTCCTCCCCTACCAAGGGGACGGCCACCATGCTGGATTCCCGCACCATCCAGTGGAAGATCCCGGAGCTGGGCGTCAGCGGAAACGAGGGCGCAGCCCTCAGCTTCCGGGTGCGCCACATCGCCCAGGAGCCGGGGGTGAAGGCGGTCAACGCCTCCATCACCTACTCCGACAGCGAGGGCAACACCGTGGTGTTCTCCGACCCCCAGGTGACGGTGGAGTGCGCCGTGGTGGTAGTGGCGGAGGAGTGCCCCAAGCCGGTGGAGTTCGACGTGGAGCGCTGTCAGGACGGTGTGGTCATCGACGCGGGCGACGTCTACCTGGAGTCCGCGGGACGGATCGTCCAGCTGGACGCGGTGGTGAAGCAGGTCTGCCCCGGCAAAGAGGTGGCACTGGCGATTTTGCTCAGCGAGCTGGACGAAAACGGCCAGGAGCATCAGCGGGGCATGAAAGCCTTCACGCTGCCCGCCCACAACTTTCCCACCTGCCGGGACGTGGAGGTACGGTGCGTGAAGTTCGTCGTGCCGGAGGGCACCGGGGATGACGGAGACCCCAACTTCCTCTGCCGGGTCCGCCGGTTCCGCGCCCGTCTCATCGCCCACAATGTCAACACCGACTATGAGTGCTGCCAGTCGGACGTGACCGTGCTGTAAATGCAAAAACAGCTGCCCAAAGAATCTCTTTGG
>CALWXI010000099.1 GCA_944385455.1 uncultured Oscillospiraceae bacterium
CGGAAATGGTGAAAATTCATAAAGAGAGGGCGTCTTTTTCGACAGGGGCGTCCTTGACGCATTTTCCGGAAAGAAGTATAATAAATACCATATATATGGAAGAAATCAAGAAGGACCAACGCAGACCACACAACGAAAGCCCGTCCGCTTCCCGAGACGGAGGATGGACGGGGAGAGGAGTATTGCATGGCAAAACAAAAAGAGTCCGAGCGCTTCCACGCCGGTACCCTGACGGACGGCTGGCACTGGTTCGGCGCCCATC
Organism: uncultured Oscillospiraceae bacterium; assembly: GCA_944385455.1. Classification (GTDB taxonomy): domain Bacteria; phylum Bacillota; class Clostridia; order Oscillospirales; family Oscillospiraceae; genus Oscillibacter. The sequence goes on from CALWXI010000099.1 coordinate 263, forward strand.
CGGAAGAGCGGCGCGGCCGGCAGGGATGGCGGTTCCGGGTGTGGGCCCCCAATGCCAAGAGCGTTTCCGTGGTGGGAGACTTCAACGACTGGAAGGTGACGGCCAACAAGCTCACCCGCAAAGGCCAGGTGTGGGAGGGGTTTATTCCAGACCTGCCTGCCTATACAGTATATAAGTACGCCGTCACTGGTCCGGACGGTCAGGTCCGCATGAAGGCGGATCCTTATGGGTTCCACACGGAGACCCGGCCCGGCACGGCCAGTAAGCTCTATGACCTCTCCGGCTTCCGCTGGAGCGACGAGGCCTTTCGGAAAAAACAGCGGGAAAAGCAGATTTATTCTTCCCCGCTGAACATCTACGAGGTGCATCTGGGATCCTGGAAAAAGCGGGAGAACGGCGACTTCGTGGATTACAAGGACCTGGGCCGCGAGCTGGCGGCCTACGTCAAGGAGATGGGCTACACCGCCATCGAGCTGCTGCCGGTGACGGAGCACCCCCTGGATGACTCCTGGGGCTATCAGTGCACCGGGTACTTTGCACCCACCTCCCGGTTCGGCACCCCCAAGGACTTTATGTGGTTTGTCAACCATATGCACAAAAACGGCATCGCCGTGCTGCTGGACTGGGTGCCCGCTCACTTCTGCAAGGACGCTCAGGGCCTCTATGAGTTTGACGGCACCTGCTGCTACGAGTACAGCGATCCCAACAAGTGGGAGCAGGCCGGCTGGGGCACCCGGGTTTTCGACTACGGCCGTCCCGAGGTCAAGAGCTTCCTTTTTTCCTCCGCCCGCTTCTGGCTGGAGGAATACCACATCGACGGACTGCGGGTGGACGCCGTGGCGTCCATGCTGTATCTGGACTATGGCCGCCAGGGCGGTCCCTGGACGCCCAACCAGTACGGCGGGCATGAGAACCTGGAGGCCATCGAGTTTCTCCGGGAGCTCAACGCCATGGCGTTTTCCGTGAACCCCGGCGTGCTGATGATCGCCGAGGAGTCCACCGCGTGGCCGCTGGTGACCCGTCCGGCGGACGTGGGCGGCCTGGGCTTCAACCTCAAGTGGAACATGGGCTGGATGAACGACATGTGCCACTACCTGAAGCTGGACCCCTATTTCCGGCAGTATCATCACAAGGACATCACCTTCTCCATGATGTACGCGTTCTCGGAAAACTTCGTGCTGCCCATCTCCCACGACGAGGTGGTCCACATGAAGGGCTCCGTGGTGGGGAAGATGCCGGGAGACTATCACAACCAGCTTCGGTGCCTGCGGGGCTTCTACGCCTACCTCCTGGCGCATCCGGGCAAGAAGCTTTTGTTCATGGGCGCGGAGCTGGGCCAGTGGCATGAGTGGAACGACAAGGAGCAGCTGGACTGGTATCTGCTGGAGAATGAGGAAAACCGCAAGGTCCACCAGTTCTTCAGGGATGCCAACGCCTTCTACAAGAAGGAGCCCGCCCTCTGGGAGGTGGACTTCAGCTGGGAGGGCTTCGAGTGGCTGGTGCCCGATGACAACCACAACAATGTGGTGGTGTTCCTGCGCAAGGACCAGAAGGGCCGCGACCTTTTGTGCGCGGTGAACTTCTCTCCCAATACTTACGAAAGCTACCGGATGGGCGTCCCCGCCCACCGGAAGTATGTGCCGGTGTTCAACACGGATGACGCCGCATATGGAGGCGACGGTTTCGGAGACACGGAAGCGGTACCGGTGGAGGCGATCCCCTCCCACGAAAAGGACCACTCCGTGGCCATCCGCATCCCCGCCTTCGGCGCGGTGTTCCTGCGGGGCGAGGGCACCTATCCCAAGCCCAGAAGGAAGCCGGCATCCAAACAGGCATCACAGGCATCAACATCAAAGGAGCTGGAGAAAACATGAAGAAAGAGTGCATCGCCATGCTGCTGGCCGGCGGTCAGGGCAGCAGACTGTATGTCCTGACCGGAGAGATGGCCAAGCCTGCCGTCCCCTTCGGCGGCAAGTACCGCATCATCGACTTTCCGTTGTCCAACTGCACCAATTCCGGCATCGATACCGTGGGCGTGCTGACCCAGTACCGTCCCCTGGAGCTCAACAGCTATATCGGCAGCGGCCAGCCCTGGGACCTGGACGGCTCCACCGGCGGCGTCCACATTCTGCCCCCCTACATGGGCAGCAAGGGCGGCACCTGGTACAAGGGCACCGCCAACGCCATCTATCAGAACATCGGCTTCATCGACCTGTATGATCCCGATTATGTGGTGATCCTCTCCGGCGACCACATCTACAAGATGGACTATTCCGCCATGGTGGCCCGGCACAAGGAAGCCAATGCCGCTTGCACCATCTCCGTCATGGAGGTGCCCTGGGCGGAGGCCTCCCGCTTCGGCATCATGAGCGTGGACGAGCAGGACATGATCACCGAGTTTGCCGAAAAGCCCAAGGAGCCCAAGAGCAACCTGGCTTCCATGGGGATCTATGTGTTCTCCTGGAAGATCCTGCGCCAGTACCTCACCGATGACGAGGCGGATCCCAACTCTGAAAACGACTTCGGCAAAAACGTGATTCCCGCCATGCTGGGCAACGGCGAGCGTATGCCTGCCTACCGCGTCGCCGGCTACTGGAAGGACGTGGGCACGCTGGAGTCTCTGTGGGACGCCAATATGGATATGCTTTCTCCCGCGTCCGGCCTGGATCTCCATGACGAGTCCTGGCCCATCTATGCCCGGTCCGTCAATGCGCCGCCCACCTTCCTGGGCGAGGAGTCCAAGGTGACCCACAGCGCGTTCAACCGCGGCAGCGTGCTGGACGGCGAGGTGGAGAACTCCGTGCTCTCCTCCAATGTGCGTGTGGGCAAGGGCGCCCGGGTAAGCTACTCGGTGCTGCTGCCCAACACCGTGGTGGAAGACGGCGCGGTGGTGGAGTACGCCATTTTGGGCGAGGGCTGCCATATCGGCGCCGGCTGCCGCGTGGGCGGCACGCCGGAGAGCTCCGCGCCCGCCCCGTGGGGGCTGACGGTCCTGGCGCCCCACTG
>CALWXI010000100.1 GCA_944385455.1 uncultured Oscillospiraceae bacterium
GGCGTGCTCATCGGCGTGGGAGGCAGCCTCTCCGCCATCCGGAAATTCCTGCAGGTATGAGGTGCGCCATGCGGATACGACATCATGATGCCCGGCGCCGCTGGGGCCGGATGCTGCTGGCTCTGGCCCTGGCGCTGGTACTCTCCGGGGCGCAGCTGGCCCCGGCGCTGGCGGCGGTGACTCAGGCGGACATCGACGCGCTGAAAAGCGAATCCAGCGGTCTGAACGCGGAGAAAAAGGAGCTGCAGGCCAAGCTGGACGCCCTGGCGGAGGACAAGAGCACCGCCATGGAGCGGAAGACCTTGCTGGACCAGCAGATCGCCAACACCTCCGCCCAGATCTCCAACGTGGAGGCCCAGATCCAGAAGTACGCCGCTCTCATCACGGAGAAGGAGGCGGAGCTGGCCCAGGCCCAGGCGGACGAGGAGGCTCAGTACGAGCTGTTCTGCACCCGGGTCCGGGCCATGGAGAAGCGGGGCAGGGTGAGCTACTGGTCCGTGCTGTTCCGGGCCGACAGCTTCACGGACCTTCTCAGCCGGCTGGACATGATCAACGAGATCATGAACGCCGACCAGCGGGTCATTGACGATCTCCAGGCGCTCCAAGTCCAGATCGAGGAGGCCAAGGCGCTGCTGGAGACCAGCAAGGCCGAGGAGGAGGCCGCCAAGTCCGAGCTGGAGAGCCGCAAAAGCGAGCTGAACACCCGGCGCAGCGAGGCCAACGCCGTCATCCAGCAGCTGGTGGCCAATGAAGATGAGACGGAGGCCGCCCTGGACGAGCTGGAGGCGGAGCAGGAGGCCATCCAGGCGGAGATCCAGCGGCTGAACCAGGAATTTCTGGCTCAGCAGGCCGCCAGCGGCAACTCCGTGGAGTCCAATCCCGGCGGCTACATCTGGCCGGTGGACAGCCGGTACATCACCTCCACCATGGGCGGCCGGAACTCCCCCGGCGGCATCGGCTCCACCAACCACAAGGGCACGGACATCGGCCGGGTGGGCTATACCAGCTCCATCTATGCCTCCAAGGCCGGCACCGTCATCGTCTCCCAGTACTCCAGCTCCTACGGCAACTACGTGGTCATTTCCCACGGCACCGGCAACACCACCCTGTACGCCCATATGTCCAGCCGGAAGGTGTCCGTGGGGCAGTACGTCAATCAGGGCGATGTCATCGGCATCACCGGTTCCACCGGCAACTCCACCGGGCCCCATCTCCATTTTGAGATCACGGAAAACGGCGTCCGGGTCAATCCTCTCAGCCACGGCGCGGAGCCCCAGATGGGATATCTCTCAGGGTACACCCTCTCGTCCTCCGCCTGACGGCACATAAACCGCCCTCCCGCTCCATATCATGGAGCGGGAGGGCGATCATTATGATGGGAATCGTGCTGTGGGCCGCGCCGGAGAAGGGGCGGCGGACGGTGGAGCTGTCGGTGATGAACGCGGCGGGGGTGCGCTTCGTCTGCGCTCAGGTGGTCCGGGGGGCCCGGACGCCGGAGGCGCTGGTGCGCCGGCGGGTGTCGGCGGCGGGGCGGGGCCTGGCGGGACGGGGCGTGAAGCAGGCGGTGGCGCCGCCGGACTTTCCGTACATGGACCGCCTGGCGCGCTGGGGCGTGGCGCCGGTGTCCACTCTGGCGCTGCGGCGGCGGCTGGCGGCGGAGTGGGTGCGCTGCGCTCTGGAGGAGCAGGGAATGGCGCCGGCCAGCGCCCGGGTGGCGGTGTGCGCCGCCGCCGTGACGGGCGAGGTGGTGCGGACGGTGACGGAGCTGGCGCTGCGGCGGCGGTATGTGCTCTTGTCCATGCCCGGGGGGGAGGCTCTGGCCCGGCAGCTGCGGCGGGAGTACGGCGTGGCGCTGCTGCTGGAGCCCACGGCGGAGCAGCTGGAGGCGGCGGAGGGCCTGGTGCTCTTCGATCCCCGGCCGGACCTCACCTGCGGCAATCCGGCGGTGGTGCCGCTGTACCGGGAGGACCTGCCGCTGCCGGAGATTCTGCTGCCGCCCGCTCTGGAGGCCCAGCTGCCCCGGGGCGCGGACCGGGGGGCGCTGCTGGCGGCGCTGTATCAGGCGGGAGCGGTGAAAGCGGGGGAGATGTCCCTCAGCCGCGCTTCCCGCTTGACATTCTGAGGGGCAGCCTCTATAATACTACGTTATGATAACATCGAATTCGTATGCGCACGGGAAAACCCGCCGGTTTTCCCTTCAAAAGATTGCGGAAAGGATGCTGTGGATATGGAAAAGGAATATAAGATGAGTGCCGCCCGGGCACAGGAGCTGCAGGAGGAGCTGAATTACCTCAAGACCACCCGCTCCGATGAGGTGGCCGAGCAGATCAAGATCGCCCGGGGCTTCGGCGACCTCAGTGAGAACAGCGAGTATGACGAGGCCAAAAACGAGCAGGGCAAGCTGTACTCCCGCATCGCCGAGCTGGAGGAGATCCTCCAGCACGTGGTGATCGTGGATGAGAGCAACGCTCCCACCAACGTGGTGACCATCGGCTGCCGCGTGGTGGTGGCGGACGCCTCCGGCAAGGAGATGCCCGCCTACAAGATCGTGGGCTCCCAGGAGGCCGACCCCATGCACGGCATCATCTCCGAGGAATCTCCCTTCGGCAAGGCCCTGCTGGGCGCCAAGGAGGGGGACTCCGTCACCGTGGAGGCGCCCCGGGGCGCCATCACCTATGTGGTGAAGAAGATCGAGCGCTGAGGAGAGAGACGATGGCAGAACAGAAGATGAATCCCCAGCAGGAACTGGACATCAGCCAGCAGAGCAAGGTCCGCCGTGAGAAGCTGGAGGCCCTGCAGGCCGCCGGCCGGGACCCCTTCCAGCAGACCCGCTTCGACTGGGACACCACCTCCGGTCAGATCAAGGCCAACTTCGACGCCATGGAGGGACAGGCCGTCCGCGTGGCGGGCCGCCTCATGAGCAAGCGCGGCATGGGCAAGGTCAGCTTCTGCGACCTCCAGGACCGGGACGGCCGCATCCAGC
>CALWXI010000101.1 GCA_944385455.1 uncultured Oscillospiraceae bacterium
GCCTGGAGCAGGTGAACCTGGCCCGGCGGCGGCCCCTGGGGCCGTGGTTCTATCCCCTGGCCCGGTACGGATTCTGCGGCGTCACCGTGGTGGTGCTGGTGGTGGGCGCCGCACTGGGCGGCATCGGCTGAGCCGTTTGGCTGGACAAGGCCCGCCGGCCCATGCTACAATGCAGAAAAACCGGAAGATCTGGAGGAGGATCCTATGGACCGCATCAGTAAAGAGAATTACTACCTGGATATCGCGGAGACCGTGCTGGAGCGGGCCACCTGCCTGCGGCGGGTGTACGGCGCCATCATCGTGAAAAACGATGAGATCATCTCCACCGGCTACAACGGCGCCCCCCGGGGCCGGGCCAACTGCTCGGACATGGGGTATTGCTCCCGGGAGGCCATGCGGGTGCCCCGGGGGGAGCGGTACGAGCTGTGCCGCAGCGTCCACGCCGAGGCCAACGCCATCATCTCCGCCTCCCGGCGGGACATGGTGGGGGGCACGCTGTACCTGGTGGGGCGGGACGCCCGCACCGGCGCGCTGCTGCCCGACGCCACCTCCTGCTCCATGTGCCGGCGGCTGGTGATCAACGCGGGGCTGGAGAAGGTGGTGATCCGCCGCACCGAGACGGAGTTCCAGGTGGTGCCCGTGGAGGAGTGGGTCCAGGAGGACGATCTGCTTACCCCCGTGGGGGAACAGCCTTAAGGAAAGGATGACACCGGATTGAAAGCGGGACTTGTGACCTTTTACCATATCCATCACTATGGGGCGCTGCTCCAGGCCGCCGCCACGGAGCGGGCGGTGGAGCAGCTGGGCGCGGAGTGTGAGATCATCGACTACTACGTCAACCAGAACAACGCCCTCTTCCGCCGGCCCACCGGCGTGGGCAGCGCCGCGGCGGATGTCCACACGGCGCTGCACTATCAGGCCCTCAGCCGCCGCTACCAGCGCTTTGAGGCCTTTGCCCGGGAGCACCTGCGCATCAGCGGCCACCGGTTCGAGAGCCTGGAGGAGCTGAAGTCGGCGGAGCTGCCCTACGACGTGATCCTCTCGGGCAGCGACCAGATCTGGAATCCGGGCATCTTCCCCGACGGACGGTTTGATCCGGTGTTTTTCGGGGCCTTTTCCCCCCGGCGGAAGATCGCATACGCCCCTTCCTTCGGCACGCCCCACATTCCGGAGCGGATGGAGGCGGAGCTGCGGGGGTATCTGGAGCGGTTTTCCCACCTCTCCGTCCGGGAGCGCCAGGGCCAGGCCATCGTCCGGGCCGCGGCGGGACGGGAGGCCCCGGTGGTGCTGGACCCCACGCTGCTTTTGACATCGGAGCAGTGGAGCGCCATGGCCCGGGAGCCGAAAAACGCTCCGGCGGGGGGGTATATCCTCTGCTACTGCATCAGCTCCCCCGGCGCGGTGGCACCCTATGTCCGGGCGCTGTCGGAGCGGACGGGGCTGCCGGTGGTGCAGCTTTGCGGCATCCGCCGCAAGGTGGTGCCCACGGCCCGGTGCGTGCTGGACGCGGGGCCGGCGGAGTTTCTGGGCTGGTTCCGGGGAGCCGCCGCGGTGTGCACCAACTCCTTCCACGGCACGGTGTTCTCCGTGCAGTTCCATAAGCCCTTCTTCACCGCCGTGGCTCCCAGGGAGCTGGCGGAGCCGGAGAGCTCCCGCACCTTCAGCCTCCTTGCCCGCCTGGGCCTGACGGACCGGATCGTGGGCAAGGGCGACACGGCCGGGCTGGACGATGCGGTGGACTGGGCGGCGGCGGAGAGCGCCCTGACGGAGGCCCGGCGCAGCTCGGTGGAGTATCTCCGCTGCGCCCTGGAGGACCGGCCCTATGCATCGGAGGCGGCGGAGGGGGAGAAGCCCATGCTGGCCCCCCGCATCCGCTGTACCGGCTGCAGCGCCTGCATGAGCATCTGCCCCAAGGACGCCATCGTCATGGAGCGGGACCGGGAGGGCTTTTCCTACCCGGCGGTGCGGGAGGAGATGTGCGTCCGCTGCGGCCGGTGCACTTCCGTGTGCCCGGTGCTCCACGGCCGTCTTCCCGGACCGCTGCCGGCGGTATACGCCGCCTGGAACCGGGATGAGGGCGTCCGGAAGGACTCCACCTCCGGCGGCGCGTTCACCGCCATCGCCGAGTATGTGCTGGAGGGCGGAGGCGTGGTGTACGGCGCGGCTCTGGACGGGCGGCAGCACCTGCGCCATGTGGCCTGCTTCCGCCGGGAGGATCTGTGGCGGCTCCGGGGCACCAAATATGTGCAAAGCGACCTGGGAGACACCTTCCGGGAGATCCGCGCCGCCCTGAAGACCCGGCCGGTGCTGTTTTCCGGAACTCCCTGCCAGGTGGACGGCCTGTACCACTTCCTGGGCGGCCGGCCGGACAAGCTCATCACCTGTGATCTGGTGTGCCACGGCGTGCCCTCCCCCGGCGTGTGGGAGGACATGGTCCGCGCCATCGAGGCCCGCCGCGGGAAGGGACTGCAGGCGGTGCGCTTCCGCAACAAGGTCACCGGCTGGAAGGACAGCCACTTCACCACCGTTTATGAAGACGGCACGGTGGACTCCGCGCCGCTGATGGCCACGGAGTACGGCCGGGCCTTCGGCCGGGCGCTGTTCCTTCGGCCCAGCTGCCACCGCTGTCCCTACACCTCCATGACCCGTCCCGGGGACTTCACCCTGGGGGATTTCTGGGGCCTGCGGCCCGACGAACTGACGGAGCAGCAGAGCCGGGGCATCAGCCTTCTGATGGTGAACACCCCCCACGCCAGCCACATCTTCGACCAGTTGCCCCTTGCCCGCAAAGCGTTCCCGCCGGAGCGGGCCATCGCGGGCAATCCCCGGCTGGCCTCGCCCATCGCCCCCTCTCCGGACCGTTCCGCTTTCTTCGCCGCCTACGCCGTGGAGTCCTTCCAGCAGGTGCGCCGCCGTTTTCTCACGCTGCCATCCCTGCCGGTGCGGGCGGCATCCCGGCTGCTGTCTCCGGAGGTGAAGGCAAAACTTCGCAAAAAAATGGGGAAATAGTTGTAGATACGACAGACTGTCTCTGGATTTCCGGGTATACTATGACTCAGAAAACGACCCCGGCTCACGGGGACCTAAAAAATAACAGGAGGATCTATTGGCTATGAAGCAGTACGAGTGCAAGCCCTGCGGTTACATTTACGACGAGGCCGCCGGCGATCCCGACAACGGCGTGGCTCCCGGCACCAAGTGGGAGGATCTCCCCGCGGATTGGGTATGCCCCCTGTGCGGCGCCGGCAAGGAAGAGTTCGAGGTCCAGTGACGCAAAAGCCCCCGCTCCATCGGAGCGGGGGCTTTTTTCATCAGGAGCGGCGCAGAGCCGGGGTGGCGGACACCCAGTGCAGCAGGGGCAGTCCCAGCACGAAGCAGGCCACGGCCTCTCCCGCGCCCACCGTCAGGGCGTTGAGGGCGAAGGCGGGCAGGAAAGCGGAGCCCTCCGGCATGAAGAACAGGGCGATCTCCGCGCCCACGATGACGGCGTTGCAGATCACCGGCGGCAGGGGGGCCAGATACCGGTTGTGGAGCCGGGAGGTCCAGATGGCGGCCAGCAGCGTGGCGGCGGTGCCGAAGATCCAGTCCACCGGCATGGGAGAGCCCAGCAGGTTGGCCAAAAAGCAGCCCAGGGCCAGGCCGGGGATGGCCTCGGGGAGCAGGAAGGGCAGCACCGTCATGGCCTCGGCCACCCGCAGCTGGACGCCGCCGTACTGGGGGACGGGCAGCAGCAGCGTAAGGCCGGCGTAAATGGCGGCAATGATGGCGGCGGCGGCCATCTGGCGGGGAGTGAAGCTGGGATTGGACATGAAAAAAGACCTCCTTGACGTGATGCGGAGGCCATGGAACGCAGATGCGCAGCAAAGGACGCAGGCAAAAGGCCCTGCGCAGCCTCCATTTTTTTGTTTAGAGAACGGCGGGAGACCCGCCGAACGAACGCCCGGAAGCGGGCGCTTGGACAGGGAGATGGCACCTGTCAGGAGGTACTATACCACACTGCGCCGCCGGCGGCAAGAAAAATCTGAGGCCGGGCGGCGAAAAGCTCCGCGATATGAAGCAGGACCCCGGCCGAAAGGCCGGGGTCCTGCGGTCCTGCCGGATCATCTGTCAGGGCGTCACCGCCACCAGGAAGGTCTCCGCCGTATCCGGCGCCGTTCCGCTCCAGGCGATGCCTGCGTCGTCCAGGGCCGTCAGCAGCGCGGCGTACTCCGGCGCGGTGAGCTGGTAGAGACGCTGGGTGTTCGTCTCCGACACCGGGGCGTATGCCTCCAGCAGCGTGCCCGCTTCCCGGGCGGTGAGCGTCAGGTCGGGTGCGGCGGCGCTTGCGGTGAAGAGCTGCGGTCCTGCCGCGTCCTTTTCCACGGCGGGGACATCCTCCGCGGCTTCCCCCGGAGCCTCCTCCGCGGCGGCCTCCGGGGCTTCCTCCGCAGTTACCTCCGGGGTTATCTCCGTAGCCTCCTCCGGCGGTACGGTCTCCTCCGGCGCGGCGCCGTCCGCGTCGTCGGAGAGGCGGGGCAGGGAGGCGCTCTCCTCTGCGGCGGCGCCGCAGTCCGCC
>CALWXI010000102.1 GCA_944385455.1 uncultured Oscillospiraceae bacterium
TGACCGAAATCAATGAAAAGCAGATCGCACGGTTCCGCCGGGAAAACCTGGGCTTTGTGTTTCAGGATTTTAATTTGCTGGATACCCTGACCATCTCCGAAAATATCGCCCTGGCGCTGACCATCAATAAGGTCCCCGCCGTCTCCATCAAAGACGGCGGGGATGCTGCTATGTAACCCATTGCAGCCGGCTGCACCGGGCAAAAAAGCTGCCGCCGGAACCGGCCGGATCAGCCGCTTATTGGGAGGGAGGGCCCGGCGTCGCGCTCTGGCCCCCGGTTTCCGGGGCATCCGCTCTCGGCCTGTGCTCCCTGTTTCTGCGGCGGTACTCCGTCGGAGTCATATTCCACATCGCCCGGAACTGGCGGTTCAGCGTTTTCACACTGGAAAAACCGGCCCGGCCGCAGATTTCCGTCACAGGGTCGTCAGTTGCCAGCAGCAGATGCTCAAATTCCCGCAGGCGGAGAGAGCTGAGATATTTCTGAAAGGTGACGCCGGTTGACTGGGAGAACAGGGCGGAAAAATAGTTGCTGTTGAAGTTGAAATGGCGGGCGCAGTCGCGGACAGAAAAACGCTCCTCCTTGTAATGCGCTGCGACATACAGCAGGATCTCATGGATCTTGTGGCTGGCCCGCCGGGTGCCCAAAAGGGGCGAATCCACAATCTGGGGCAGATGCCGCACGGAATAGGACTGGAAGGCATACAGCTGCGCAGCTATGGCGGACTGCCACCCGGGCTGGCGCGCGAGAAACTCCTCGCGGATCTCCCGAACAATCTTCCGAATATATTGCTTGTCCTTTTCCTGCCAAAACAGGCTCAGATTATTCTGGCTGAGGAACACCCGCAGCTCCTCCGGACTGTTCCGCAGCAGCTTATGGCTGAACTTGATGGAAAAGAGCTCCGCATCCTCCGTATTCAAAAGGCAGTGCATATAGCGCCCCGGGATCATCACAAGCTCCTCCGCTTTCAGCGTGTAAAACTGAAAGTCCAATCCCAGGATAAAGGAGGATTTGACGCACATGATGATTTCAAATTCCTCGTGCCAGTGCCATTGCTGCGGCGCATGTCCGCTGTCCATGCTGACCGGAAAATCCATCTTCCGATAATCCGGCTGGAACGACGACTGGGGGATCAAGTCCGCATTGCCTCCTTCTCTAAATTTTTCTCCATTATATCCGCGGGTTTGTACAATGTCAACAATACTTCTGAAAAAATGAGAATCAGAAATAAGAATTATACATATCGCTGAGAAAAAACTGTGGGTACAATGGTCAAAGAGTGAGCTCACCTAAAATCTAATAAAAGGCGGTGGCTGTATGAATCCGTTCTCTCTTCCCTCCGGCGCTGACGCTTATATCCGGGAAAATATGGACGAATTGAAAGAATTACTCAAAACGCTGACACTGATTCCCTCCCCCTCCAACCAGGAGCGGGAGCGGGCGCTGTTCTGCAAGCAGTGGCTGGAGGCCCAGGGATGTCACGGCGCCTATATTGACGGTGCGAACAACCTGGTTTACCCCTACAAGTGCGGCCCTGACAAGCAGGTTGTGGCCTTTCTGGCCCACACGGACACGGTCTTCCCCGATCAGACCATTACCTGGAAGCAGGACGGCGACAGGGTGACCGCCATGGGGGTAGGGGATGACACAGCAGGGGTAGCCGTACTGCTGATGATCGCCAGATATGTCACCCAGCAGGACTGCGACAGCCCCTACGGCCTTCTCTTTGTGGCCAATGCCGGTGAAGAGGGGCTGGGAAATCTGAAGGGCTCCCGGCAGATCGTAAAGGATTTCGGCCACCGCATGTATAACTTCATCGGCTTTGACGGGGGAATGCCGCACTGTCAGATCGGCTCTGTCGGCTCCCACCGCTATGAGGTCACAGTCAGGACAGAGGGGGGCCACTCCTACGGCGACTTTGGCAACCGAAACGCCATCCACTATGCCGCTTCCCTGATCGAGTGTCTCTACGACATGAAGGCACCGCAGGAGGCCAAAACGACCTACAACGTGGGCATGATCTCCGGCGGAATCTCCGTCAACACCATCGCCAATGAGTGCCGGTTCATGTACGAGTTCCGGTCCGCGGACCGGAACTGCCTGCAAAAGATGGAGAAGATGTTCCTGGGCGTTGTGGACGCCTACCGCAACATGGATATCGGCGTGCAGGTTGACGTGCTGGCCGTGCGGCCCTGCCGCGGCGATGTGGATGAGGCGGAGCAGCAAAAGCTGCTGGACCGCTGCCTGGCCTGCATCCGCCGCTACCACCAGGAGGACAACATCTGGATGGACACCAACTCCACCGACGCGAATATCCCCTGGTCGGAGGGCATCCCCTCCACCACCATCGGCGTAATCCGCTGCGGAAAAGCGCACACCCGGGACGAGTGGGCGGATCTCTCCTCCCTCGACGAGGGGATGCACATTGCCATGTCGCTGGTGTTGTCCTATACCAGCGCCTGCGGCAGGTAGGGAGCGGTCTGACTGCTGGTACACAAAAACTGATATAACAGAAAAGGAAGGAGACATCGCTATGGCATTGGCTATCTTATCCCTGGTGGTCCTCATTCTGGTGGTCGTCATCTCCAATGTCCGGAAAATCAACCTGGGCATTGCCGCCATCGCCGGCGCCGCATTTTTGATGCTGGTGGGCGGCTTCTCCGTCTCGGATATGATCAGCGGCTTCAACACCTCGCTGTTCACCCAGTGCACGGCCATGTGCCTGCTGGTGGCCATCGCGAAATCCAACGGGACCCTCAGCTACCTCTCGCAAAAAATCATCCAGGTGGGGTGCGGAAGTGCGATCCGGTTCATGCCGATCGTCCTGTACGTCTGCATGGTCGCGGCGGAGTTTCTGGGGATGAACCTCAACTCCCTGCTGATTCCCCTCATGGTGGCCCTGGCCTTCGAGATGAAGCTGGACGTGCTGAAAGTGCTGTTCATCGCCATGCTCTCCATGCTGGGCGGCGGGCAGGCGCTCTTTGCAGCGCCGGGCCGGTTCCTCAACTCCTACGCGGAGGAGGCCGGGCTGGTGATCAACGGCTGGAACATCTCCATCCTGGCCACCATCGCCTACAGCTGCCTGTTCCTGGTCTTTTACTTCGTATTCGGCTGGCACAAGGCAAAGCCCATCGAGATCCAGCGGAAGGAGACCGTGAAGATCTCCAAATATCAGCTCTGCACGCTGCTGGGCTTTGTGGTCATGGCAGCCGGCGTCGTGTTCCTCAAGCAGAACATCACCGTCATGGCCATCCTGGTCGACCTGGTCCTAATGCTGATCGGCGCCTGCGACAACAAGACGATCCTCAAGGAGATGCCCTACGAGATGCTGCTGATGATTGCCGGCATGACGATGCTCACCGGCGTCATGGAGCTGATGGGCGGTCCGGAGCTGCTGGCTCACGCTGTAACGACCTTTGCGCATGTGTCCCTGGTGCGCCCGCTGCTGAGCTTGATCTCGTCGGCCATGTCGGTCGTCTGCTCCGCCTCCACAGTGGTCCAGCCCACGCTGATCCCCATGCTGCCCACCATTGCGGAACACTTCACCACGCTCAGCGCCCAGAGCCTGGTGGCCGCCATCGGCATCGGCAGCTATGCCACTGCCATCAGCCCCCTGTCCAGCAGCGGCATGCAGGTTATGGCCGCCTACGACACCATCTACCAGCCCGACACCCAGAGCCGGCTGAATCTGTTCAACCGGATGCTGGCCCTGGCCATCGGCAACATGGTCGTGCAGATGATCCTAGCCGCTGTCGGCTATTACAGCATCCAGATATGGTAGGGCCGGGAGATCGCTCCCTATCGAAGGACAGGAGGTGAGCCTATCGATGTCAAGCGCGATTCTATCTTTTCTGTTCCTGCTTCTTGCGGTCGTCATCGCAAATGTCAAAAAGATCAATATCGGATTCACAGCGCTGGCTGCGGCCATGATCCTGGGCCTCCTGTATGGACTGGATCTGGACAGCATCATCAGCGGGTTCAATCTCAAGCTGGTGGTCCGCATGTTCGCCATGCAGCTGCTGGTGGTGATCTCACGCCAAAACGGGACGCTGGACTACGTCGCCCAAAAACTGCAGTCCATCTGCCGGGGAAAGGCGGCGCGTATGTTCCCCTTTATCCTCTACATCCTTATGCTGGCCGCTGAGGTGCTCGGCTTCAACCTCCACTCCATGCTGATTCCTGTCCTCACGGCCATCGCCTTTGCCCTGCACCTGGATGTGCTGCAGGTGGTTATGATCGGGGAGCTGACCATGTTCGCGGGCTGCTTCTCCCCCTACACCACGCCTGGTATCATGCTGTACGGCTATATTACCGATGCGGGTCTCGCCGTCAGCCGCTGGAACATCCCCGTCCTCTGCATGATCTCCTACACAGTGCTGTTTGTGCTATTCTATTTTTATGCAGGCTGGCACAGGGTGAAGGTCGAAGAGGCGCGGGCGGCAGAGCCGATCCCCCTGAGCCGCCCCTGTCTGTTCACCCTGCTGTCATACCTGGTGATCGTCGCAGCCAACCTCTTCGGAGGGGTGGATATTGGGATCACATCGTGTATCTGCGCCATCCTCCTCTGCTTTTTCAGGTTTGCCGATCCGGAGGAGGCAGTCCGCGGTGTCCCCTACTCCATCCTCCTCATGATCGGCGGCATGACCAGCCTGATCGGCGTCATCTCCGAGCTGGGCGGAATACAGCTGATCTCCGGCGCTATCGCCTCCATCCCCAGCGCATCCCTGGCCCCGGTGGTCCTCACCCTGCTGGCCGGCGCCATGTCGATCTTCTCCTCCGCCTCCAGCGTCGTCCAGCCCACGCTCATCTCGTCGCTTCCACACCTCCTGACCCTCATGCCGGGCGCCAGCGCACAGACGCTGGTGAGCAGCATCGCGGCGGGGAGCTACGCCGTGGCCCTGAGTCCATTTGACGCCAACGGCGCACAGATCATGGCGGCCTACGGCGCCATATACAGCCCAACTGAGGAGGAGCGCCTTCATACGTTCAATCGGCTGCTGAAGCTGTCGGTCCTTATCCTCCTCTACCAGAGCCTCTTGGCTTTTGCGGGATTTTACGCGATACAGCTGTTCTGATCCCAGTCAAAGCCGCAGCGGAAAGGAGATATGTCATGAGCAAAACCGAGCGCAACATCCCGCGCAGCATTCCCCTGCATGAGCAGTCCCATTTGGGGGCCCGCGGCTTCTTCTATGTCGGCGGAGAGTACACCACCGATGGCAGTGATCTGATGGATGGGCAGATGTATGTGGAGGTATATGCGCCCCGTACGCTCCTGCACCCCTACCCTCTTGTGCTGATGCACGGCGCCTGCCAGACCGGGCTGTGCTGGATGCAGACGGCGGACGGCCGCCCGGGCTGGGTGGACTTCTTCCTGGGAAGGGGCTATGCCGTCTATGTCATCGATCAGCCCGCCAGGGGCCGATCCGTCAGCCATATCTCCCGCAACGGGGTCCGCAAAGGGTTGCCGGTGGGCGCGGTGGAACGCTCGTTCACCTCTCCCGCGGACGGACATACCCAGTGGCCGGGAAGCGGCAAACGGGGAGACCGTATTTTTGATGCGTTCTATGCCACCCAGGTGGAGGGTCTCTTTGACGTGCGGGAAATACAGGAGAAGATGCGCCGCGCCGGGGCGGCGCTCCTCGACCGGATCGGGGAGGCCATTTTGATCGGGCACTCGCAGGCCGGCCCCTTCGTATGGATCATGGCAAACGACCGGCCGGATCTGGTAAAGGGCATGATCGCCATCGAACCCTCCGGCCCGCCCTTCACCAGCGTCCAGACCGGGCAGCCCCTTTTAGACGGGGATGGGAACCCCACCACCTATGGAATCACCCTTGTCCCGCTGGACTTTACACCCCCGGCGGCGTCCGCCAGGGAACTGCGTATACAGGCAGCACCGGCCCCCGGCGCAGCGTTCGCAAGCGGCTACCTCCAGGCCGATCCGCCCCGTCAGCTCCTCCGCATGCGGGGAATCCCCTCCCTGGTCCTGTCCGCAGAGGCCTCCTACCACACCAAGTATGACTACTGGTCCGCGGCATTTTTATCGCAGGCCGGCGTACCCACGCAGTATGTCCGTCTTTCAGACGAGGGCATCCACGGAAATGGACACATGATGATGCTGGAAAAAAACAGCGACGAGGTGGCCGCATTTCTGGACCGCTGGATCTGCGCCAACACGCCCGCGGACCGCATGCCGCCCCAGGATGTATAGCCGGGGGCCCGCAGGCATATAATCCCCGGCGGCTGACAGAGCGCCTCCCTCTGGGGCAAGCAGGCCTGAGCAGGGAGCCGCGCCGCGAAAATGGCACGCAGCGGCCGGCTTAGCGGCTATGCCGCATTTTGATGGATGGGCAAAATCACCTCCCTGTCCCCTGCAGAGAGGGCACCCGGATCAACACCGGGTGCCCTCTCTGTGCATCTATGATGCGTTCTCTCCGTTTCCCTTCGCAAGCCCCGCCGGTCCCGGCGGAACATAGGATTTTCCGCAAAAGCCCCCTGACCGTATGCAGCATACCGTCTTCTACGGCTTGCACCGCCCGCAGGGGGAGTAGCCCCGGTCAATGAGCTCCTCCCGGCTGCCGGTAAAGACCTGCCGGTTGCTCTCCTTGATATCCGCCGCGCCGGAGCAGGCGGGATCGTGAAATTTCATACTGCTGGTGTTCAGGATGTAGGTGGTGCCGCCCCCCTCGTCCGCCGGCACGGCGGTCTCCCCCTCCAGCCAGCTCTCCCCGGTGGCATAGTCAATCTCCACTCCCGGCTGCACATTATAGGCGTATACGCAGTAGAGGACCCCGTCCCCCTGGTCCTCCACGGAGTACCCCTCCATAAGGACGCCCCGCGCCAACAGGTCGTCCCCCTCAAAAACAGGGGTTACCCGGTACATCACGTGGTTGCCGGTCTCCTCCACATAGTCCGCCACCAGGTTCTCAAAGGGCAGCATTCCCTCAATGTTCAGGTAGCGGGTACCGGTGATGAGATTTTGCTCGTTGGCATTCTCCCCGGTGAGCTGGTAACCGATGAGGTGGCAGCGGTTGTAGAGGTACTGTCCGTCCACACAGTCATAGCGCACCGTGTGCCATCCGGTGGGGCGCACCGAGCCGATGTCGCCCCGCTCCTCCGTGGGCATCAGCTCCGGGCCCACGCTGGCACAGGCAACGCCGCAGCGGCCCAGGGCGTCCAGAGGGCTGTAGGTCTCAAAGGCCTCGTCGGTGATCTCCTCCGCGGTAAAATAGGGCTCGTTGCCGTTTATCGCCACATAGGGCGCCCCGCTGTACGGCGGGAGATCCTCCAGGGTCACCGTGGCCTCCCCCGCCGGAGGGGCACACCCCGCCGCCAGGGCCAGCAGCAATGCCAGCGCCGCCAGGACAGAAAGCAAGTTTCTCTTCATCGTGCATATACCTCCATCGTGATCCGCTGGTGGGATTTCCCGGGAAAATCCACCGTCTCCACCCTGCGCCACGGCTCCTCTGTCAGCTCCAGATCCAGGAACTGGTCCCCCGGATAGACCCGGTTCCACCGAAAGACCACCACTTTCTCCAGCTTCTCCGCAAAGGGGGCCAGAGCCCGGTCCTCCACAAAAACGTAGTCCCCCGGGCCGGCCTCATTTAGGAAGGTCTCGCTGACCTGCAGCCGGTCCGCGTCCTCCGGACTGAACTGCGCCGCGGAGCCGGGCGACATCCACAGCCGCCTCCCCGCTGTCATATCCAGCAGCCGGCGCCGCAGGCAGGCGTCCCGGCTCTGCCGGCGGTGGTTAAAGCTCATGCCGTTCCTGTCGTCCAGACAGACAACAGCGATCATCACGTCTCCCCCTCTCCCGGCAGGAACTGCCCGCCGTATCCTCTCGCCATGTTACCGCAGCACCAGTCCCAAAATCCGGGCAGTACGCCGCAGCCCCGGCAAACGCAGTCATTATACGCCCTGGGGGCGTAAAAGTACAGTCCCGCCGTCTATGTCACATTTTTCACAATATTAGGGGCAGTAACGGAGCAACTTCGCACCATTCCGGCAATTGACTTTGTCCCGCAGGCTGTGTATCATATATGTGGTTGCTTATGCGCTTTGGACCGCCCGCCCGGGCCGCCGGGACGGGGGGATCATATGAGGAAAGAGGTCATGCGAAAATGGCGACGATCGATTTAAGTAAGTATGGCATCACCGGCGTTACCGAAATCGTCTATAACCCCTCCTATGAGACGCTGTTCGAGGAGGAGACCAAGCCCGGTCTGGAGGGGTATGACAAGGGACAGGTCACCGACCTGGGCGCCG
>CALWXI010000103.1 GCA_944385455.1 uncultured Oscillospiraceae bacterium
GGGTGAGCGATGAACAGTTCCGCATGCTCTCCGCAGACTACAACGCCGAGCAAAAAAATCTGTCTGCCGACATTCCAGCCAAGGAGGAACAGTTGGAGAAACTGAAAGCCTCAGCCGCCAATGTGGACGCCTTCATTGAGAAGGCCAAGCGGTACACCACCATTGACGAACTGACGCCGGAGCTGCTGCGGCTCTTCATCCAGCGGATCGAGGTGGGCGAGCGGAGCAAAAAACATTCCCGCTCCGCAGGGCAGAGTGTCCGGATCGTGTACCGGGACATCGGCAGTGTAGACAGCCCCATGCAGGAAGGGGAACACGCGCCGAACATCGCAAAGCAGATTACAGACATCGAAGAAATCAAGCGATTGCTGGCATAAAGCACAACAGGCGGACAGCTTCCGCTGTCCGCCTGTGTGCCTGCCAATCCGCATGGTTCAGATAGTGTACCTATGGGAACTATCCCGACGGCGGTCCCGTTTCTCTTACGCGTGTTTTTGCTCCGCGATGGCCATGCGGAACATCTCCTCTGTCTGACGGATGGACTCCGAGAGGGCGTACTGCTTGGCATGCTCGGCATAGCGATGCCCCATCTCCTCCCGCTCCGCGGGGTGCTCGATCCACCAGTCGATGCGCTGGGCCAGGGCGCCGCTGTCCCCGGCGGGGAACAGACTCCGCTCATCCAGGGCGAACTGGGGCGTGGCGGACCGGGGAGAGTCCGCGATCACCGGCACCAGACCGCAGGCGAAGGCCTCCATACAGCTCATGGCCTCGATCTCGGCGTCGGAGGTGTGGACATAGAGATCCGCCATGTGGAGGATCTCCAAAAGCCGCTCCGGCTGGTAAAAGCTCATGACGGCGGGATTGGGCAGCTTCTCCGCCAGGGCGCGGTACTTCTTTTCCAGAGGCCCCTTCCCCGCCAGGATCACCTGGATCTTGTCGGCGTAGCGGCTCCTGGCGCAGGCGTCGATGAGCACGTCCTGCCGCTTCTCCCCGGAGTACCGCCCCACCATCAGCACGTTGAAAAAGCCCTCCAGCCAGTCCTCCTTGGGGAGCCTCCCATAGGTATACTGGGGGCTGATGCCGTTGGAGATCACGTGGAGCTGCGCGGTGTAGCCGTGCTGGCGCAGCTGCTGGGCGATCATGTTGCTGGGACAGTGGATGTGGGTAAAGCGGTTGAAGAAGCTGTCCCGAAAGCGGTTGTAGACAAAGTCGTTGACCCGCTTGCTGTTGCCCATGTGCAGGGAGAAGGTGATGTTCTCCGGCTGGCAGTGGAACGCCGCCGTATGGGGGATGCCCAGCTTTTCCACATGCCGCAGGCCCATGATGGCCAGGGGCGAGGGCATCATGAAGTGCACCACGTCCGCCCAGGCCGCCGCCTTTTCAAACACATGCCGGTTGGGAATGGCCAGGCGCATGCCCTGGCTGGTGATGAGATGCTCCACGATGGGGAAGAACCGCATCTGCCGCACCGCGTACTTGTAGTCCGCGGGCTTGCCGGTGGCGATGACCCGCACCTCGTTGCCGCTTTCCTTCAGCGCGCCTGCAAACCGCCGGGCGCTGATGGTGGTGCCGTTGTTGGCGTCGTCAAACTGGTCGATGACCAATACGATTTTCATACCCTGACCGCTCTTTCATGTGTATTTGCCGCCGGTCCGGAAACCGGCGGCACAATCCCGCAAAAGTATCTTATCATCTCAAAAACCGTTTGTCCACCCCCAAGCGGCGCAAAGGGAGCCGCCGGCCGGCGGCTCCCTTCGGCGCTCAGGCCTGCTCCAGCAGCCGCTCCAGACCCTGGGCCAGCTGATCGGGGCAGGAGGTGGGCTTGAATCCGCACCGGATGCCCTTGAGGCGGCGGACGGCCTCCCGCGCCGGCATGTCCTTCACCAGGGCGGCAATGCCCTGGAGGTTGCCGCTGCAGCCGCCCACCACCTGGAGCTCCCGGATGATGCCCTGCTCGTCCACTTCCACCCGCATTTCCCGGGAACAGACGCCCTTGGGCGTGAATGTATGGATCACGACGATCCCTCCTCTTTTTCGCGTTTCGCTTCACAATAGCACACCCCGGAAAAAAAGGCAAGTCCCCCGATGCACGATATTCGATATTCTCCCTTGACAATGTCGATATTCGATGATACGATACAGCCAGGAAGAATAGCGATATTCGATATAAAGGGAGGGGCGGCCATGGCCCGGGAAAAATTCCAGACCCTGACGGAGCAGATGTTCTACATCCTGCTCTCCCTGCGCCGGGAGCTGTGCGGCGCGGACATCATGGCCCGGGTGGAGGACCTCACCGGCGGGCGGGTGACGGTGGGTCCCGGGACCCTCTATCACCTGCTGGACCAGTTCCTCACCGCCGGGATGATCGCCGAGACCCGGGTGGAGGGCCGGAAGCGCAGCTATCTCATCACCCCCGCCGGACAGGAGGCCCTGGAGTCGGAGGTCCGGCGGCTGCGTCAGCTGACGGAGGACTATGCACGGTGCGTGCGGGAGGAGGAGCAGCCATGAGCAGAGAGAAAAAATGGGAGCCCATGCGGTACGCCTTTTACGACTTCCGGGGCCTGGAGGTCCGGTTCACCGCCATGGCGGCACGGGGGTGGATGGTGGAATCCGTCTCCGCCTGGGGCATCCGCTACCGCCGGACGGTGCCCCGGCAGGGACGCTTCGCCGTGACCTATGTGCCGGAGGCCTCGGACTTCGACGCCCGGCCCACGGAGGGACAGGAGCTGCTGGAGGACTACTGCGCCCAGGCGGGCTGGCGGACGGCGGTGCGCTGGGGGCAGATGCAGGTGTTTTTCAACCCTGATCCTCATGCCGTCCCCCTGGAGACGGATCCGGTGGCCCAGGTGGAGGCCATCCACCGCGCCATGCGCCGCAGCGCCCTGCCCTCCCAGGCGTCGATGGCCGTGCTGGGTCTGGCGGAGCTGGGATTTCTGGGGTGGATGCTGCAAAGCGACCCGGTGGGCACCCTGGCCGCCACGGGCTTTCTGCTGCTGGGGGGCTGGCTGCCCATGGCGCTGATGGCGGCGGCGAACCTGGCGTTCTACTTCTGGTGGCTGCCCCGGGCCAAACGGGCGGCGGCGGAGGGGCGCCCGCTGCCCGGCATGACGCTGCGGGGCGTCAACGAGGCGCTGCTGGCGCTGGAAACGGTGATGATCCTGCTGTGGGCGGCGTATGCCACGGCCCAGAGCCGCCTGTTCCTTGTGGCAGGAGCGGCCGTCGCGGCGGTGATCGCCCTTCTCACCGCCGGGGCCAAGCGGGGCCTCAAGCGCCTCCAGGCCCCCCGGTGGGCCGTCCGGGGCGGCACGGCGGCCGCGTCCCTTCTGGCGTACGCTGCCCTGCTGGCGGCTGTGGTGGCCCTGGTGCTCTCCCGGAGCGCCTCTCTGGGGGAACACACCCTGGTGGAGGAATACACCGCCTACGGCATGACCTGGGAGGCCTACGCCGACCCCATCCCATTGCGGGTGGGAGACCTCCTGGGCGAAGAGACGCCGGAGGCCTACTCCACCGAGGCCCGTGTCCAGTCCTCCCCCCTGGTGCGGGAGACGGAGTACCGCCAGGACCGGCGGCTGGACTGGGAAGGCGACCTCCCGGAGCTGACGTACACCGTGGTGGACGTGCGCGCGCCCTTCCTCTACGGGCTGTGCAAAACCGGCATGCTGGAGAAATGGGAACGCTATCAGTCGGACGATCTGCCGGAGGAATACCGGGAGCGGTACCTGCTCCAGTCCGGCGCCCCCGCCGGTACGGACGCCCTCTACCGGCGCTACACCGGCAGTGACCCGGACAACTGCTTCCTCTTCTGCTGGGAAAACCGGCTGGCGGAGGTCCGCTTCTACTGGGATCCCACGCCGGAGCAGCTGGCCGCCGCGGCGGACCGCCTGGCCCCGGCATGAAAAAAAGAGAGGCTCCGCCTCTCTTTTTTCTGTTCAGACGGTGAGTCCCCGGCCGTCCCGCTGCTCCAGCACCAGCCGGTCCGCGATCATGGCGATGAACTCGGAGTTGGTGGGCTTGCCCTTGGAGTTGGAAACCGTGTAGCCGAAATACTTCTGCAGCGTCTCCAGGTCGCCCCGGTCCCAGGCCACCTCGATGGCGTGGCGGATGGCCCGCTCCACCCGGGAGGCGGTGGTGCCGAACCGCTTGGCCACCTCCGGATAGAGCACCTTGGTGACGGCGTTGATGACATCCATATCCTCCACAGCGATCATGATGGCCTCCCGCAGGTACTGGTAGCCCTTGATATGGGCCGGGACGCCGATCTCGTGGATGACGCCGGTGACCAGGTTCTTCAGGGAGATCTCCCGTTCCTCCGGCGCGGACACGCCGCCGGTGACCATGACCATCCGGTCCAGCAGGGCCTCCATGGCGCAGGGCTTGGGAAGGAAATAGTTCACACCCAGCTCCCGAGCCTCCATCAGCACCTCATCCGAACAGAATACCGACAGCAGGATCACCCTGGGCTGCAGGCCCTCCTCCCGCAGGCGGCGCAGCACGCCCATGCCGTCCAGCCCCGGCAGCGCCACGTCCATCACCAGCAGATCCGGCCGGCACCGGGCGGCCATCTCCGGCAGATCGCCGCCGTTTCCGGTGTCGCCCACCACGGAAAATTCCTCGGAGGCGTCGATGGCCGTCCGCACCATGGCCCGAAATTCTTCGTTGGCATCTGCTAACAACACTGTTCTTTTCTTCTCCATGTCCTCTCCTACCCTTTTCCTGAAATTGAGTGTTCCGACGGATTCACGAAGCTTCAAATCACGTTTCCTATAAACTAGCATAAAGTTACAGGATTTTCAAGACGGGAGTCCCAATTTATTCCAGAAATCGTTCGACAGCTTTTTCGGGACGGCCCGCACCGCACGGCTTTCAGGCATTTCCCGGCTTTTCTTTTTTCCCCGGGCATGATATCATGGAGCAAACGCCGGGGCCTCTCCGGCGGGATCACGCGCAAAGGAGCGAGGACATGACGCTTTTGGAACAGCTGCGGGCCTACCGCCCCTGGAACCAGCAGGAGGCCCGGGACCGGGACGAGATGGTGCGGCGGCTGGCCTCCGGCGAGGCCCTGTACACCCGGGACAATCCCTCCGCCCACCTGACGGCCTCCGCCTGGGTGGTGAGTCCCGGGCGGGACCGGGTGCTGATGGCCCATCACAACCTCTACCGCTCCTGGGCCTGGCTGGGAGGACATGCCGACGGGGACCGGGACCTCCTCTTCACCGCCGTGCGGGAGGTGCGGGAGGAAAGCGGCCTGATCCGCGTCCGTCCGGTGTCGGAGGACATTTTTTCCCTGGAAATCTTAAGCGTGGCGGGACACGAGAAAAACGGCGCGTACGTCTCCTCTCACCTGCACCTGAACGTGACGTACCTGCTGGAGGCGGACCCGGCGGAGCCGGTGCGGTGCAGGGCCGGAGAGAACAGCCGGGTGGGCTGGTTCACCCCGGAGGGCGCGGTGGAGGCCTCCACGGAGCCATGGTTTCGGGAGCGGATCTACCAAAAGCTCAATGAAAAACTGACAGCCCCGGCACGATGAACCGGTGTTTCCAAAAGGCGGCGGACTTAGGCAGCGTCCCATAAGGAAGTAAAAAGAATTTTGGTAGGAACCGGCGTGTCAAATCACGCCGGTTCCGATTCGTTTAAGGACTCCCGTCCAATCTTCAAAGGAATACGGATTTGCCCTACATAGGTGAAGTACAGGTCGATTCGCACCTGCTTTCTTCCATTCTCCCTTACCGGGCTGTGTACTACGATCTTGCTCACAAGCTCATTGAGAATGGCGGCGTCGAGTTCTGGAATATCCAGGTACTTGTTCACCAGCTTCAGAAACTCATTCACATCGGAAACCTGCCCGGCCTGTGTTTCAATTTCCCGTTCCAGTACAGCGGCAAGCTGCTCAATCTCCGTCTGCTCCTTCTCATATTGGCGGGATAATTTTAAGTACCGGCTGTCAGACAGCTTGCCCAGCACATTGTCCTCATAGATATGCTGGATAATCCGGTCCAAATCCTCCATCCGCTTCTTCGCCCCGGAGAGGGCTTTCTGTTTTTCCGCCAGTTCTGCCTTGCGGCTTTCCTCGTCCTGCGCCAGCATTTCCAGCTTGAAATCCTTCCGGAACATACGGACATAACTCAATGTCTGCCGTATGGTTTCCA
>CALWXI010000104.1 GCA_944385455.1 uncultured Oscillospiraceae bacterium
GGGGAGACGGTGACGGGCATCGCGGCGTACTACGGGGTGGATCCCCGGCGTCTGGCGGCGGACAATGCCGTCCCGGCGGACGGGGCGCTGGCAGTGGGACAGACCCTGGTGGTGCGGTTTCCGGACCGGGTCCATGTGGTGCGGCCCGGGGAGACGCTGACGGGCATCGCCGCCGCGTACCAGACCACGGTGCGGTCGCTGTGGCGGAACAACTGGTCCCTGGGCGGCGGGGACTATCTGGTGCCGGGCCAGGTCCTGGTGCTGTCCCACCTGGGGGAGAAGCTGGGCAGCGCCGTCACCAACGGCTACGCCTACCCCTCCATCGCTCCCCGGCTCCTCAGCGCCCAGCTGCCGTATCTCACAT
Source organism: uncultured Oscillospiraceae bacterium (assembly GCA_944385455.1). Classification (GTDB taxonomy): domain Bacteria; phylum Bacillota; class Clostridia; order Oscillospirales; family Oscillospiraceae; genus Oscillibacter. Next base: position 365 of record CALWXI010000104.1, read on the forward strand.
GTCTGGCCCCCTTCACCTACGGCATCGGGCCGGAGGGCGGGCTCATCGTGCCGGACGACGCCGCGATGCTCTCCGCCGCCCGGGTCCACGGGACGCGCCCGGTGATGCACCTGTCCACGCTGACGGAGGACGGTTCCTTCAGCACGGAGCGGGCGCGGCTGGTGCTGACGGACGAGGCCGCCCGGGACCGGCTCATCGGAGAGGTGTTCCCCATTCTCCGGGACCGGGGGTACAGCGGCCTGGACGTGGACTTCGAGTACCTGGGCGCGGAGCTGGCGGAGGCTTACGCCGCCTTTCTGGGCCAGCTGCAGCGGCTGCTCCACGCCTGGGGCCTCTTCCTCTGGACGGCGGCGGCGCCCAAGACGTCGGCGCAGCAGCGGGGGCTTTTGTACGAGGGGCACCCCTATGCCGCCATGGGGCTGGTCAGCGACGGGGTGCTGCTGATGACCTACGAGTGGGGCTACACGGCAGGTCCCCCCATGGCGGTGGCGCCGCTGCCCAACGTCAAGGCGGTGGTGGACTACGCCGTCACGGAGATTTCCCGGGAAAAGCTGCTGCTGGGCATTCCCAACTACGGATACGACTGGCCGCTGCCCTTCGTCCAGGGGACCACCCGGGCGCGGTCCCTGTCCAACCAGGAGGCCATCGCCCTGGCGGTGCGGTACCGGGCGGACATCCTCTACGACGAGACGGCCCAGGCCCCGTATTTCCACTACACGGACAGCGCCGGCACGATCCACGAGGTATGGTTTGAAGACGCCCGGAGCCTTTCGGCCAAGCTGCGCCTCATCGCCGCCTACGGTCTCCAGGGCACGGGGATCTGGAACCTGATGCGGCCCTTCTCCCAGCTTTGGCTGGTGCTGGACAGCCTGTACCGGATCCTGTGACGGCAGACAAAGCGGGCGGCCCCAAAGGGCCGCCCGGAACGGAGATTCAGTTGGGCAGGAGGCGGGTGTGGGCCAGGGCCCGGAACAGGCAGGCCGTCCCCACCCCCGTCACCGCGCCGGTGACCAGGGACACCCCCAGCAGCACCGGCAGGTAGTATACCGGCGCGGTGTTGCCCAGGGTCAGCACCGCCGCGGCCACCTGGCCGCAGTTGTGGGCGGCGGCGCCGCCCACGGACACGCCGTAGACGGAAAGGCGTCCCGTCCGGGACAGCAGGATCATCACCGCCATGGCGGCGGCGCCGCCCAGGAGCGAGAAGATCAGGGCGCTCATGTTCCCGGCGAACACCGCTCCCAACAGGCACCGGGCCAGGAGGATCAGCACCGCCCGCCCCGGTCCCAGGGCGTAGAGGGCAAAGAGGGTGACGATGTTGGCAAGGCCCAGCTTCACGCCGGGGATGGGCACCGTCAGCGCCAGGGGAAAGGCGTTTTCCAGATACGAAAGGGCCAGCGCCATGGCGGTGAGCACTGCGCACAGCGTCAGCTCTCTGGTGGTGAGCTTCATGGCGTCCTCCTCATCCGATGACCACGTCCGGCCCGTCCTGTGCGCCGCCCTCCAGGGTGACGCTCAAGCGCGCGGGCAGGCACACGATGCTCTGCCCGCCGCGGGTGATGCGGCCGGTGCGGACGCAGTCCTGGGTGGGACAGTCGGAATCCATCATCTCCGCCCCCTCCCGGTCCAGCAGCAGGTGCAGCGTGTAGCCTCCGGCGGTGATGGTCCGCTCCTGGGGGGCGGTGAGTGTGCTGAGGGCCACCCGCTCATCGGGCTGTCCCTCCACCCGGATCACCGCCGTCAGCGCGCCGGAGGCGGAGGGCAGCCACAGCCGCAGCCCCAGGGCCGCGGCGGCCAGAAGCACCGCCAGGCCCAACAGGCCGTCCCACAGATTGGGCCGCAGCTCAGGAGACCGTCTCATAGGCATATCCGCTCCCTTCCGCCGGGGCGAAGCGCCCCTCCAGCCCCGCCGTGGCGACCACCCGGCCGTCCTCCGTCACCAGCACCAGCTCAAAATCCAGCCCGCTTTCCCGCCGGAAGTCCAGGGCCTTCTCCTCCCCCATGACGAACAGGGCCGTGGACAGCGCGTCGCACATGGCGCCGCTGCCCGCCTCCGCGTCCGCCACCACGGTGACGGAGAGAAGGCCGCTGTCCGCGGGAGCGCCGGTGGCGGGGTCCAGAATGTGGTGATACCTCCGCCCGTCCTGCTCAAAATACCGCTGATAGCTGCCGGAGGTCACGGCGCAGGCGTCCTCCAGATACAAAAGGCCCGCGTAGGCATTGCCGTCATCGGGCCGGTTGGGATCCTGGATGCCGATCTCCCAGGGCTCCCCGTCGGGACGGCAGCCCAGCGCCGCCACATTGCCCCCCAGCGCCGCCCAGCCCCGCTCCAGACCCGCCTCCCGGTAGAGGTCCAACACCCGGTCGGCGGCGTAGCCCTTGGCGATGGCGCCCAGATCGATCTGGGTGCCGCCGTCCAGCGTCACGGTGTCTCCGCTGACATGGACATGCTCCATGCCCACATGGGCCAGCAGGGCATCCAGCTCCGCCTGGGAGGGCACCCGGTAGGAATCCGTGGTGAAGCCCCAGGCGGAGGAAACGGGAGCCAGGGTGATGTCGAAGGCCCCGCCGCTCATGCGGCTGTATTCCGCCGCCGTCTCCAGCAGCTCGGAAAGCTCCGCCCCCGCCTCCACCGGCGCGCCGCCGGCGCTGTTGACGCGGGAGACGGCGCTTTCGGGATCGGTGCGGGAAAGGAGGGCGTCCAGCCGCCGCACCTCGGCGCTGGCGTCCACCAGGGCGTCCTCCGCCGCCTTTCCGTAGGTCTGGAAGGTCATGACGGTATCCATGGCGATGATCTGCACCCGCTCCGGCTCGTCTCCGCAGGCGGAGAGCAGCGCCAGGATCAGCAGCAGGGGAAAGCACAACAATTTCTTTTTCATGGGTCGCCTCGCTGTCTCATAATAAATCAGTATAGCACGCCCTGCCGGCGTGCACAACGGGGAATCCGTTTCCCAGTGCGAAAAAGTTGCCGGAGCCTCCCATCTTGCCCTTGCAAACCCGCAAAAAATCTGCTATACTATCAGGGTATGTCGGCGGCCGGCATGGATTTGTGCCGCCCATTTTTCAGAAAATACCCTGGAGGTCTTTCTATATGCCGAAGAATCCCAATCACAGACCCAAGGCGGTCAAGCAGGACGATCCCATGAACGCGGCCATGAAGTTCTTCCTGGCCGGCTGTGTGGCGGAGCTGTATCTGCTGGTCATCCGCCGTTTTTATGTGTACGGCACCCTGGAGCAGGTGGTGGCCTGGGACAGCTACCTGAAGTATTTTGCCTGGGCGGGCCTGGCGGTGCTGGCGGTGGGCGCGGTGCTCAGCGGCCTCTGGCGGACCGACCGGTCCCGGCGGCAGATCGGCTGGGCGCTTTGCGGCCTGGGCGCTTTCGTGGGCGCCGTCAGCGCGGTGGTCCGGCTGAACATGTCGGTGCTGACCCTTTTGTACGTGGTGGTGCCGGCGGTGATGCTGCTGGGCATCTTGTGGTCCCTGTATGACCGGGAGTGCGCGCTGTCCCTCCCCATTCTGGGCATTTCGCTGCTGGTGCTGTGGGTGTGCCGCCGGGAGATCCCCAATCTCTATATGGGCACCTACTTCAAGGTGGGCGCCGCGGTGTACGTGCTGCTGATGATCGCGGCGGCGGCCGCCACCCGGAAGGCGGAGACCTCCGGAGGACGGCTGGGCAAGTTCCAGCTGCTGACCCCCAAAGGCGACGCGGTGTCCATCTATGTGGCCTGCGGCCTCTCCGCCGCGGCGGTGCTGACGGTGCTGGTGAGCCTGACCGTCTCCTACTACGCCATGTGGATCCTGGCGGGCGTGGTGTTCGCCCTGGCGGTGTACTACACGGTCAAACAGCTGTAAAAAAAGCGATCCGCCCGGAGGCCGAAGCCTCCGGGCGGTTTTTTGCGGGAAGCCCCCGGCGCGGATGGCGCCGGGGGCTTTCGCGTTACCGGTAATACATGCCCAGGATCTCCGCGTGGGGGTCCGTGAAGGCCCCCAGGCGGATGTCCATTCCGATCTCAACGGCCCGGTCCCAGGGGAAGCGGTAGTGTTCCAGCGCCACGCCGCCCCAGCCCAGGAGGCCGTCCTCTCCCAGGGCGGAGCGGAAGTTGCTGCGCTCCAGGTTGGCGATCACGTCCGCCGCCGCGGCGTCCATGCCGGTCTCCAGCCGCTCCAGCACCGCCGCCCGGTCGATGTCCGGGGTCCAGAAGTTGTCGCCGCTGCCCCCCAGATCGCCGCGTACAAAGTTCAAAATGTCGCTGCGCACCACGTTCTTGTAGCAGAAATCCTTGAGGATGCTGTCCGCCAGGGTCCGCTGGAAGGCCCGCTCCGTGGCCTCCGCGGCCTCCCCGCGCTGCAGGAAGGCGTACCGGGCCGCGCCGTGGCTCAATGCCGTGCCGGTGACGATGGCCATGTCCAGAAAGCCCGCGTAGCTCAAAAGCCCGCCCAGCTCCGCCTGCTCCGTCAGCGCCTCATGGAAGGCGGTGCCGTAGGCGCCGTTGCCGGCGTCGATGAGGACCGTGGGGATGTCCGCCCCGTTCAGCGTCCGGATCAGCTCCTGGATGTAGCCGCTCTTGCGCGTCTCGTCGGCGGGCTGGGTCAGCACCAGCAGCCGCAGGTCCGCCCCCTCCTCCGTCTCCTCCAGACCGAAGAAGGAGAAGTGCTCCGCCACGATGGCGGTGAGGGGCTGGTAGTCGTAGGCGCAGGCGGGCTGGTCCTCCGTGCCGCCGAAGTAGGTCACGCTGACCTTGGCCCCCTCCCAGCCGCACTCGTCCAGATACAGCCGGGCCACCGCCTTGAAGGCCAGGTCGTCCACGCCGGAGAGCAGGGCGTCTCCCTGGCGCAGCAGACTCCGAAGGTAGGCGATCTCGTTTTTCTGGATGCTGTCCTCCTCGGAGGAGTCGTCGATGCCCACCAGCACGTGGAACCGCCCCTCCGTTCCCTCCAGGGCGCCGAAGAGGGCCTCGCTGAGCCGGAGCTTCCGTTCCCGGGCGGCCAGATAGTCCGCCACGGCCCCCTCCGGCAGCGGCTCCTCCGCCTCCACGGCGAGGACCTGTCCGTCACGGCCCAGGGGATAGTCCGCCACGATGTTCTCCACCGTCAGGGCCTCCCCCTCCAGATGAGGCCGGGGGGCCATGCCGTAGGAGCGCAGGGCGTTGTACTCGTTGAGGCCGAAGCCCCCGTAGCCGGCGGTGGCCGCCAGGCGCATCACCGTGTCCAGCAGCCACACCTGATTGTCCGGGTCGGCCGCCAGGGTGTCCAGCAGCTCTGTGAGCAGCTCCGCCTCCGTCAGGGTCCGGCCGTCGGAAAGGCTCACGGGATTCTCGCCCGTCATGCTCCGGGAGCTCACCAGCCCCCCGGAGAGCAGCTGGTCCACGGAGAGGATGTAGCGGTCGCAGCCCCCCGCCTCCCGGTCCAGCACCCACTCGTAGAGATCCGCCCGGTCCCCGTAGGCGGTGCCGTTTTCGTTGCGGGGCTGGCCGTCCAGCCGGGTCTGGTAGTCGTCCCGTTCCGGCAGCAGCAGCTCATAGCCCAGGGAATCCGCCAGATACACCACCCGCTCCTCGTTGTCCGGCCGGTCGTCCAGAGGGACGTAGGCGATCTCCGGCTCGTCGGCGGGGGCGGACTCCGTGTCCGTGGGTTCGGTGCGCACCGGGCCGCAGCCCGCCAGCAGGACGCAGGCCAGCGCCGCCGCCAGGATCTTCTCTTTCATGGCTCCTCCTTCCAACAAAGCGGGGCCGCAGCGGCCCCGCTTTGTTCCGGTGATGCTTACAGGCCGAAGGCCCCCAGGTTCAGTCCCCCGGTGACGCCCTCCAGGCTCTTGTCCATGGCCTCGCCGGCCTGACGCAGAGCCTCGTTGACGGCGGAGACCACCAGGTCCTGGAGCATCTCCACATCCTCCGGGTCCACCGCCTCGGGCTTGATGGTGACGGAGAGGACCTCCTTCTTGCCGTTGACACGGGCCTCCACCACACCGCCGCCCACGCTGGCGGTGAACTCCTGGGCCTCCCCCGCCTCCTGGGCGGCGTTCATCTGCTGCTGCATCTCCTGGATCTTCTGCTGCATCTCAGCCTGACGCTGAGCGCCGGACACCTTTCCGTTGGTAAATCCGCGGCGTGCACTGTATCCCATGGTTCATTTCTCCTTTTCGTTACTTGATGGTGATGTTGTCAAACTGGCTGCCGAACTGCAGCAGGTGTTTGAAATTTTCCTCCGGGGACGTCGCCGGAGGCTCTCCCACCCGGAAGAGCACCTGCACCGGCTCTCCGCAGGCCTCCTGCAGCACGCCCCGCACCCGGTCGTTGTCCAGCCGGCCCAGGGTGAGCTCGTCGGCGGCATAGACCGTCAGCCGGCCCGCCTCCACCACGCCGGTGCACATATCCAGAAACGCCCGGTACATGGGCGGCAGACGGCCCTTGCAGTGCTCGGCCAGCTCCCGCCAGCCCCCGGCGGGGACGGCGGGCGGCGCCTCTTTTGCGGCGGGAGCCTCCTGTGCGGGGGGCACTGCCTGCCCCACAGGGGCGGCCGGCTCCGCCGGCACGTCAAAGACCCGCTCTCCCGGCTCCTCCGGCATCGGCGGCTCCTCCAGGGGGAAGGGCGGCGCGTCGTCCTCCTGCGGCGCCGGGGACGGCTTGGACGCCCGCGGAGCGCGCTCCGGGGCCCGGGACGGCGATGCGTCCCGCCGCCGGGGAGCGGCGGAGACGGCGCCCTCCTCCAGCCGCTGGATCCGGGCCTCCAGGGCCGTGAGGTCGGCGCTGAGAGACTCGTCGCAGAGCCGCAGCAGGCACAGCTCCGCGTCGGTGCGGCGGTTGGCGCTCAGGGGCAGCTGGGCCAGAGCGGCCTGCAGCGTGGTGGCCAGATACAAAAGGCGGCTGCCGGAGACCTCCTTTCCCAGGCGGTCCAGCGCGGCGCCGTCATATCCGCCGGAGAGCAGGGCATCGCCGCCCTTGGGAGCGGTGCGCCGCAGCAGCAGGTCCCGGGTGAGGGTGGAAAGCTCCCCCAGCACGGCCCCCACATCCTTGCCCCCGGCGTACAGCTCGTCCAGCTGCAGCAGAGCCGCCTGGGCGTCCCGGCCCAGAACGGCCTCCATCAGCCGGGCGGTCTGAAGGTTCCCGGCCAGACCCAGCACCTCCAGCACGGCGGCGCTGTCCACGGTTCCGCCGGCGGCGGCGCACTGGTCCAGCAGGGAGAGCCCGTCCCGCAGCGCGCCGTCGGCCAGGCGGGACAAAAGCTCCGCCCCGTCGTGCGTCAGGGGGATGCCCTCCTGCCCGGCCACATAGGAAAGCCGGGCCGCCACATCGGCGGGGGCGATGCGCTTGAAGGAAAACCGCTGGCACCGGGAGAGGATGGTGGCGGGCACCTTGTGCAGCTCCGTGGTGGCCAGGATGAACATCAGATGCTCCGGCGGCTCCTCCAGGATCTTGAGGAGGGCGTTGAAGGCCGGGGTGGAGAGCATGTGGACCTCGTCGACGATGTAGACCCGCTTGCGGACGTTGGCGGGAGAATAGACGGCCTCGTCCCGGAGGGCCCGGACCTGATCCACGCCGTTGTTGGAGGCGGCGTCCAGCTCCAGCACATCCAGGAAGCTGCCGCTCTCGATGCCCTGGCAGGCCTCGCAGCGGCAGCAGGGGTCGCCGTCCACGGGGTGCTCGCAGTTGACGGCCTTGGCCAGGATCTTGGCGCAGGTGGTCTTGCCGGTGCCCCGGGTGCCGGTGAAGAGGTAGGCGTGGGAGGTGCGGCCCTCGGCCACCTGCCGGCGCAGAGTGTCGGTGATATGGGACTGCCCGATGACGTCGGAGAACGTCTTGGGCCGCCATTTGCGGTACAGGGCCTGATACATGGGCTGCCTCCCAAAAAGAACGGTAGTCCTCCGTATACAGCTGCGGAACCGGCGCCCTCGCGGCACATGTGACATCCCGCTTAATGCTGCTCGGTTCCCCGCCTGACATGGTTCGCGGGGTCCCATTGCGCGAGACCGGCTCCGCAGCTGTACGCGGAGGACTTTTTCAATAGCCCATATATCTTACTATATTCTCCGGCGATTATCAACCGAAATTTTGCCGTTTCCCAAAATTTTCGCGCCGGCGGGAAAATCAGGGCTTTACAACAGCGGAAAACGTGGTATAATATCTCATGTCGCCGCATGAGAGACA
>CALWXI010000105.1 GCA_944385455.1 uncultured Oscillospiraceae bacterium
CGTCCACGGTGCGCTCCACATCCCTGCCGTTGAGATTGAAATGCACAGTCTGATACTGTGTGATGTGTTTTTCCATTACAGCTCACCTCCCGCAAGATGCACAGCCTCCATAAAGGCGCGGCGGGCACTTTCCACGGCGATGTGCATCCGGAAATCCCGGGCGGCGCGCCAGGAATCCCGGGGATTGATATCCTCCCGGACGGCGGCGGCAAAGGCATCCGCCAGATCCATGCTCAGGGGCTTCCCGGCCGCCAGACGCTCCGCCGTCTCCGCCCGCAGGGGCACCGGTCCCGCCACACCGAACGCAACCCGCGCCCGCTCCACCGTCTTTTTGTCGGCGGAGAGGCGGACATTCACCGAGGTGCCCAGAGTGGCAATATCCATGGCATTGCGCATGGCGTATTTGATGTAGTGGCCGAAGGTGTTTTCATAGCTCTCCCGGGCGATCAGAATGGCCGTCTGGATCTCTCCCTCCCGGATATCCACCTTGCCGGCCCGGATGTAGAACTCCTGGATGGGCAGGCGGCGGACGCCGCCGGGCCCCGTCAGCTCCACCACGGCATCGTAGGCAAAGAGCGTGGACGCCGAGTCAGCGGAGGTGACGCCGTTGCAGGTATTGCCGCCGATGGTACCGATGTTGCGGATCTGGGGGCCGCCCACCTGATCCACCGCCTCTCCCAGCACGTTCACATACCGCTGAACCAGCTCACTGCGGGTAATGTGTGAAAAGCTGGTGAGGGAACCGATGCGCAGCGTGCCGTCCGCTTCCAGAGACACGCCCCGCAGCTCGTCCAGGCCGTAGATGGAGATCAGCTCCGCGCCGGCCCGCTTCCCCTCCCGCATCTGTACCAGCACGTCGGACCCGCCGGCGATGATCTGCGCCTGGGGATGGGCCAGCCGCAGCGCCACGGCGTCCGCTACGCTCTTGGCCTGATACAGGGCTTTCATATCATACATACGGGATCTCCTCCTCAGTCGGTGATGAGCCCCGCCTCTTTGAACCCACGGTAGAGCACGTGAGGCGTGATGGGGCAGCGGTCAAAGGCCACGCCGGTAGCCTGGAAGATGGCATTGCGGATGGCCGGCGCGCCGGAACAGGCCGGAGGCTCGCCCAGGGCCTTGGTGCCGTAGGGCGATGTGGGCTCCGCATTCTCCACAAACTCCGCCTGGAGCATGGGATGGTCCATAAACGTGGAGAGCTTGTAGTCCAGCAGGTTGTTGTTCAGCGGCCTGCCCGTCTTTTCGTCGAACTTCAGCTCCTCGGAAAGGCCGTAGCCGATGGCCATGGACATGCCGCCGTGGACCTGGGCTTCCGCCAGGGCCGGATTGATAAGGGTACCGCAATCGTGGACGTTGACCAGATTCAAAAGCTTCACCTTGCACATGGGGATGTCCACCTCCACCTCTGCAAAGGAGCAGCCGAAGGAGTAAGCGTTGGACTTGATCTGGGCGGTGGTCTCGGCAGTGATGTGCTGGCTGTGCTCCATGGAGTAAAGACTCTCGGCGGCCAGATCCCCCAGGGATTTCAGGACCCGCCCATCAGACTTCCGGACGATCTGCCCATCCACCAGATCCAGATTGCTCACCGGCATCCGGGTCTGCTCATGGGCGATATCCAAAATCCGCTCCCGCAGGGCTTTGGCGGTCTGCACGATGGAAAAGCCGCCGATGTAGGTCTGCCGGGAGGCGTAGGCGCCGGTGCCGTAGGGGGTGACGTCGGTGTCCTGAGTGGACACCACGTGCACATCGGAAAGCGGTACGCCCACGGCATCCGCCACCATCTGGGAATAGGCGGTGTCGCAGCCCTGACCGATCTCCGTCTCTCCGGTCTGGAACTGGAGGGAACCGTCCTGATTCACCACCATCCGGCAGGAGGAGGACTCCAGAGAGATGGGCCACACGGCGGTATTGTACCAGAACACCGCCATGCCCACGCCCCGGCGCACGGGTCCGGTCTGATTTTGGTAGACCTGGTACTTGCGGGCATAGTCGATGGCCGCCATGCCCTTGTCCATGCACTGGTTGAAGGTGTCGCTGTAAAGCTCGTTTTTGGAAAAGGCGTCGACATAGCCCACAGGCATCAGATTCTTGCGCCGGAACTCCAAAGGCGTCATGCCGATGGCGGCGCAGATGTCGTCAATGTGGCACTCCCCGGCGAACATGGCCTGAGGGATGCCGTAGCCCCGCATGGCGCCGGCGGCGGGGCGGTTGGTGAACACACTCCAGCAGTCGCATTCCAGGTTGGGGCAGGGGTAGAGCTGCGGGAACGCCCCCATGCCCTTGGCCACCACGCCGTGGCCATGGGAGGCATAGGCCCCCTGATTGGAAAAGGCCTCGAATTTCCGGGCCGCCAGGGTGCCGTCCTTGCGGACCCAGGAGATGATGTGGGTACGGATGGCGTGGCGGACCCGGTTGGAGACAAACGTCTCCTCCCGGGTGCACTCCAGCTTCACCAGCCGGCCCCCCACCATAGTGGAGCACCATGCGCACAGGGGCTCATACAGCGCGTCCTGCTTGTTGCCGAAGCCTCCGCCGATATAGGGCTTGATGAGACGCACCTTGCCCCAGGGCAGGCCCAGGGCCTGGCCCACCACCCGGCGGACGATGTGGGGGATCTGGGTGGAGGAGACCACCACCACCCGGCCCGCCTCCATATAGGCGAAGCACCCGTGGTTTTCGATGTGACAGTGCTGCACGGTGGGGGTATCGTACCAGCCCTCCACCCTGATGAGGCCCGGCTCCTGAATGGCGCTTTGATAGTCTCCCCGGCGGATATCGGTGTGGGCCAGGATGTTCCCCGGATACTCCTCGTGGATCTGAGGCGCTCCCGCCTCCATGGCCTTCTGCACATCCAGCACGAAGGGCAGCTCCTCGTAAGTCACCTTCAGCGCCCGAACGCCTTGAACGGCGGCGATCTCATCCTCCGCGATGACCACCGCCACCTCATCGCCGTAGTAGCGCACGTGGCGGTTCAGCAGCAGCCGGTCCGCCACGTCCTGGTGGCTGGGGTCCGTGGACCAGGGGTGGCCCGCCGTGGGGAAAGGCCGGTCCGGAGCGTCGAAGCAGGTCAGCACCCGGACCACGCCCGGGATGGCCTCCGCCTCCGCGGTGTCGATGGATGTGACGAACCCGTGGGCAATGGTGGCGTGGCAGATCTTGGCCACCAGGGCACTGCGGTCACACAGGTCGTCCGTATATTTGGCCCGGCCGGCGGCCTTTTCGTAAGCGTCCACCCGGACCACGCTTTTTCCCACGCTTTTGCTCATAAGGCACTCCTCCTGAAGTGATCTCACTTCGCCGGATTGACTTTTCCGGGCGAAACTGGGTATACTGAAAGTGGAAGAAGAACGAATTTCTGCGGAATTGGATGGGAGATGAATGCAATGGAACATCCTGGCTGTGTCATTCTGGCGGCAGGCGCCGCCAGCCGCTTCGGAGAAAACAAGCTGACCGTCCCCCTTCATGGCCGGAGCCTGATCCGCCGGGCACTGGAAGCCGTGCCGGCAGAGCACTTCGCATCTGTAGTCGTCGTCACGCAATACCCTGCCATCATGCGCCTTGCAAAGGAGTTTCACTTTGCAGCTCTTCACAATCCACACCCGGAGCGGGGACTCAGCAGCTCGCTGCAGATGGGTCTTACCGCCCTGAGAGACTGCGAGGGCGTACTGTTTCTGGTGGCGGACCAGCCTCTGCTGCGCCGGGAGAGTGTGGCGGAACTGGTCCGGCTGTGGCAGTCCCGGCCCTGGGGCATCGCGGCTCTGGGACATCGGGGCGTTCGGGGCAACCCGTGCCTTTTCCCGCAGCATCTCTTTCCGGAGCTGATGGCGCTCGCCGGAGATCAGGGCGGCAGCGCCGTGATCCGCCGTCATCCCTCGGAGCTGACACTGCTGGAGGTCCCGGAACAGGAGCTTTTGGATGTGGATACCGCGGCGGCGCTGGAAATCCTTTCCCGGGAAACGCCGTAAGAGGCGGGGCAGAAAGCCCCGCTCTTTTTATTTTCTGCTGTAGGGCGTATCCGCCAGTGGCAGCGCCGTGCGGAAGCGGCCGTCGTAGCGGAAGTAGGCGTCCGCAATGGCGGGAGCCGTGGGGATGGCAGTGATCTCACCGATGCCGATGGCGCCGCAGGCCACGTTCAGCCCCTCCTTCTCCACGATGATGGGGGTGATCTCCGGGATCTGGTTGGCCCGGAACAATCCCAGCGTGCCGAACTTGGCGGTGGGACGGCAGTCCTCCAACGGATACCGCTCCGTCAGGGCAAACCCCATGCTCATCACCACGCCGCCCTCGATCTGCCCCTCCACGGACAGGGGATTCACGGCCTTTCCCACGTCGTGGGCGGCCACCATCTGACGGATGCGGCCCTCCTCGTCCAGGATGCACAGCTGGGTGGCATAGCCGTAGGCGATATGGCTCACCGGATTGGGCACCGGAGCCCCCAGGGGATCCGTCTTGCCCAGGTATTCGCCATAGAACTCCTGTCCGCCAAGCTCTGTCAAGGATTTGCCCTTCAATGCTTCCCGCAGATCCTGACAGGCCCGGCGGCAGGCCTCACCGGTGAAAAGCGTCTGCCGGGAACCGGAGGTCGTACCGGAATCCGGTGCGAAATAGGTATTGGACCGCTCGTAGACCACCTGATCCGGCCCCACACCCGTCTGGGTGCACACCATCTGGGTGAGCACCGTGCCCAGGCCCTGACCGATGCAGGAGGCGCCGGCAAAGATATGGATCTTACCGTCCTCCACCACCAGCCGCACCCGGCCGGTATCCGGAATGCCCACGCCCACGCCGGCGTTCTTCATGGCGCAGGCCAGCCCCACATACCGGGCGGAATCATAATAGGGCTTCACCGCCTCCAGCGTCTCCACCAGGCCGGTGGATTCGTCAACGATCTGGCCATTGGGCAGCTCCTGCCCCGGGCGGATGGCGTTGCGGTAACGGATCTCCCAGGGGGTGATGCCCACCAGGTCCGCCATTTGATTGAGGAGGCTCTCGATGCAAAAGCACGTCTGGGTGACACCGAAGCCCCGGAAGGCCCCGGCGGGAGGATTGTTGGTGTAGTAGGCCCAGCCGTCGATCTCAAAATGTTGATAGTTGTAGGGTCCGGCGGCATGTGTGCAGGCCCGCTCCAGCACCGGCCCGCCCAAAGAGGCATAGGCGCCGGTGTCGGCGATGACCTCCGCCGCCACGCCCTGGATGATGCCGTTTTCATCGCAGCCCAGGGAGAACTCCATCTCCATGGGGTGGCGCTTGGGATGGATCAGAATGCTCTCGGCCCTGGTGAGCTTTACCTTTACCGGCCGCTTGGTGAGATACGCCACCAGCGCGGCGTGGTGCTGCACCGTCACATCCTCCTTGCCGCCGAAACCCCCGCCCACCAGGCAGTTGCGCACCTTCACCTTTTCCGCAGGCAGGCCCAGCATCCCCATGGTTTCGTGCTGGGTGTCGTAGGCCCCCTGGTCCGTGGAGAGGATCATGACTCCGTCCCCATCGGGATAGGCCACGGCGCACTCCGGCTCCAGGAAGGCATGTTCCGTCCAGGGGGTGGAGAAGCGCTGAGTAAGGACGTATTTGGACTTGGCAATGGCCTCGGCAGGATTGCCCCGCTGAATATGCTTGTGGGCCATCAGATTCCCTTCCCGGTGAACCAGCGGCGCGTCCGGAAGCATGGCCTCCCGAGGGCTGCGGACCATGGGCAGCTCCTCATAGTCCACCCGCACCAGGGCCTTGGCCTGGGCCAGGATCTCCGCTGTCTCGGCGGCCACGATGCAGATGGCATCTCCCAAATAGTGGGTGATATCCCCCACCGCAATCATGGTATCCCAATCCTTTTTCAGATGGCCCACCTTGTTCTGCCCCGGGATGTCGGCAGCGGTAAAGACTCCCACCACACCGGGCAGCGCCCGGGCCTCCTCCGTGTGGATGGCCAGGACCCGGGCCCGGGGATAGGCGCTGCGGACGGCGCTGGCGTAGATCATGCCGTCCAGATACACATCGTCGGGATAGATGCCGGTTCCGGTGACT
>CALWXI010000106.1 GCA_944385455.1 uncultured Oscillospiraceae bacterium
CCGTCATCATCGGCGAGGTGATCTTCTCCCGCCTGTTCCACAACTTCGCGCTGAAGCTGCTGGCGGTGTCCATCGGCGCCATTTTGTACTACATCGTCATCCAGGCGGTGCTGGCCATGGGCCTCAATTCCAATTACCTCAAGCTCCTCTCCGCCTGCGTGGTGGGATTGTTCCTGGCCCTGCCGTACTGGAAGGGGAAGTATTTCCGGCCTCAGATGAAGGCCGTCAAAGCCGAAAGCAAAGGAGGGGACCGCAATGCTTGAGATCAAAGAGATCTGGAAGACCTTCAACGCCGGAACGGTCAACGAAAAGCAGGCCCTCCGGGGCGTCAGCCTGACCCTCGACGACGGCGACTTCTGCACCGTCATCGGCGGCAACGGCGCCGGCAAATCCACCATGCTCAACGCCGTGGCCGGCGTGTGGACCGTGGACTCCGGCACCATTTCCATCGGCGGCACCGACGTCACCCGTCTGCCGGAATTCAAGCGGGCCCGGTTCATCGGCCGGGTGTTCCAGGATCCCATGATGGGCACCGCCCCCTCCATGCAGATCGTCGAGAACCTGGCCCTGGCGGCCCGGCGGGGCCAGTCCCGGGGCCTGGGCTGGGGCATCACCAAGGCGGAAAAGGAACGGTATCACGAGCTGCTGTGCAGCCTGGGCCTTGGGCTGGAGGACCGGCTCACCAGCAGGGTGGGCCTTCTCTCAGGCGGCCAGCGTCAGGCGCTGACGCTGCTGATGGCCTCGCTTCAGAAGCCCCGGCTGCTGCTGCTGGACGAGCATACCGCCGCCCTGGATCCCAAGACCGCCGCCAAAGTGCTGGAGCTCAGCGACCGCATCGTGGAGGAGAACCACCTCACCACCATGATGGTCACCCACAACATGAAGGACGCCATCGCCCACGGCAACCGGCTCATCATGATGTACGACGGCCGCATCGTCATCGACGTCTCCGGCGAGGAGAAAAAGAAGCTGACGGTGCCTCAGCTGCTGGAGCTGTTCAGCAAGGTCAGCGGCAGTGACGAGGCCGACGACAAACTGCTTTTGTCCTGATTCCGTACTGCCCCGCGGCGCGCCGGACCGGCGCGCCGCTTTTCCGTTTCCGTAATTTATCCATTTAAAGCAGCATGGCGGATTTGTATAAATTGCTGGTTGACTTCCGAGGGCGGGGTGCGTATAATGCAATCAAACAGCAAAACCGACGAGCAAGAGGAGTAACCGGTCCGGTCGCCTTTCAGAGAGCCGTGGATGGTGGGATCACGGCGGAGGACATTCCGGCGAATGGGCTTGCGAGGGCAGAGCGAACGGCCTTTGGGGCCCAGTAGCGCCTGACGGGATCCGCACCCGTTACCAAGGCGGCGCGTATGGCATGTACGCGGAGAGAGTGGGCGCGCAGCGCCAACTTGGGTGGTACCGCAGGATTTCAGTCTTGTCCCAACGAAGGGACAGGGCTGTTTCTTTTTTGACCGGAGGTATGTGACATGACGATGCATCTGAGACGATGGCGGCCCCGCACCACACCGCCGCTTCCCATCCCCATCTGAATATTCTGACAATGAAAAGGAGTTTTTGATCATGAAACGAATCCGTCTGTTCGCGGCCCTGCTGGCCCTGACCCTCACCCTCACCGCCTGCGGCAAGGACGCAGAGACCGACGCCTCCGACGCCCCCGAGGACGGCGGCGGCACCGCCCAGGAGGAAATGTACCTCATCGGCATCTCCCAGTACGGCGAGCACGCCTCCCTGGACAACTGCCGGGATGGCTTCCTCCAGGGTCTGGAGCAGGCCGGACTGGTGGAGGGCGTGGACTTTACCTACGACTACCAGAACGCCGGCTTTGACGACAACATCGCCACGCAGATCGGCCAGAGCTTTTCCGCCAAGGACGTGGACCTGATGGTGGGCATCGCCACCAACTCCGCCGTGGCCTGCTTCGCCGCCGCCGAGGACAAGGACATCCCGGTGATCTTCACCGCCATCACCGATCCCGTCCAGGCCAAGCTGGATTCCGGCAACATCACCGGCACCTCCGACAAGCTCCCGGTGGAGGCACAGCTGGACCTGATCCGTCAGCTCCAGCCCAACGCCAAGACCATCGGCATCATCTACACCACCAGCGAGCCCAACTCCGTGTCCACCATTGAGGAGTACCAGGAAAAGGCCGGCGGCTACGGCTTCACCATCGACGCCATCGGCGTCACCTCCCAGGCCGAGGTCACGCAGGCCGCCGACACCCTGATCTCCCACGACGTGGACTGCTTCTCCAACCTCACGGACAACAACGTGGTGGGCGTGCTGGCCGCCATCCTGGAAAAGACCAACGCGGCGGGCATCCCCGTCTACGGCTCCGAGGTGGAGCAGGTGAAGCTGGGCTGCGTGGCTTCCGCCGGCATCGACTACGTCCAGCTGGGCATCCAGACCGGCCTCATGGCCGCCAAGATCCTCACCGGTGAGGCCACCTGCGAGGAGCTTTCCTACGAGACCATCTCCGAGTACAGCCTCTACATCAACTCCCAGGAGCTGGACGCCATGGGCATCACCATCCCCGAGGCCCTGGCGGGCAAGACCGTGGAGGCCGACGCGGCCTGAGCGCATCACTTTGACAAGGAGGGTTCCCCATGCTGGACCTTTTGATCAGCACCCTGACCCAGGGCCTGATCTACGCGCTGATCTCCTTCGGCGTGTACATCACCTATTCCATCCTGGATTTCCCGGACCTGGGGGTGGACGGCACCTTTCCCCTGGGCGCCGCCGTCACCGCCGTGCTGCTGACCCGGGGCGCGGACCCCTGGTCCACTCTGGCGGCGTCCCTGGCGGTGGGGGCCCTGGCGGGGCTTCTCACAGGCGTCATCCATGTGGCGCTGCGGGTACGCAACCTGCTCTCGGGCATTATCACCATGACCGCCCTGTTCTCCATCAATCTGCAGATCGCCGGGTCCAACCTGACGGTGGACCGGGGCACGGACACCATTTTCACCGCTCCTCTGACCATGTCCCTCTTCGGGGACATGACCCTGATGCAGCGCAAGCTGGTGGTCTCGCTGATCCTGGTGGTGCTGGTGAAGATCCTGCTGGATCTCTACTTCAAGACGAAATCCGGATTGCTGCTGCGGGCCGTGGGCGACAACGCAGGGCTGGTCACCACCCTGGCCAAGAACCGCGGCGTGGTGAAAGTGATGGGGCTGATGCTCTCCAACGCCCTGGTGGCCCTGGGCGGCTGCGTGGTGTGCCACGAGCAGCGCAGTTTCTCCGCCACCATGGGCACCGGCCAGCTGGTATACGGTCTGGCGGC
>CALWXI010000107.1 GCA_944385455.1 uncultured Oscillospiraceae bacterium
CACCACTTCGAGGGCGAGGCCATCTGCTTCGACTCCGAGGAGGAGGCCGAGGAGGCCATCCTCTCCGGCAAGGTCCGCGAGGGCCACGTGGTGGTCATCCGCTACGAGGGCCCCAAGGGCGGCCCGGGCATGCGGGAGATGTTCAAGGCCATGAAATACCTCTACGGCCGCGGGCTGGCCCTGTCCACCGCCCTCATCACCGACGGCCGCTTCTCCGGCACCAACAACGGCTGCTTCGTGGGCCACATCTCCCCCGAGGCCGCCGAGGGCGGTCCCATCGCCATCGTCCATGACGGCGACCGCATCGTCATCGACGTGGAGAGCCGCAGCCTGGAGCTGAAGGTCCCCCAGGAGGAGATCGAGGCCCGTCTGGCGGCCTGGAAGCGCCCCGAGCCCAAGTTCAAGAAGGGCTGGCTGGGCCTGTACTGCAAGATCGCGGCCTCCGGCTCCGAGGGCGCCATCCTCAAGTTCGACAACCTCTAAACGCCCTCAAACGCCGGACGGTGACCCGTCCGGCGTTTGATCTTGCCGCCAAATGTCTTTGGCGGCAGTGAGGCAGCCTGCCGCGCGCAAGGGTTGTCCGCTTCCAGCGGACAGCCCTCACACTTGCAGGCTGAGCGGTGTTTTTCCCGACGCGCAGGTCGCCGGGAAAAACGGATCGCAGGTTCCCTGCGGGCGAAGTTTCCCCCACAGAAAAAGACACGCCGGACGCATGTCCGGCGCGTCTTTTTATTCTCTCTTTCCGGACAGCAGCAGCCCCGCCGCGCCGGCGAACACCGCCAGGTCCGCCAGGTTGTAGACATACCGCCCCAGGGGGCCCGGCGCGCCGGGGAAGCGCAGGTAGTCGCACACCCGGCCCCGCTCCAGCCGCTCCCAGAGATTGCTGGCCCCGCCCCCCAGGATCAGTCCCGCCGCCACCGGAGCGGCGCGGCCCAGGGACGATGCGGCCGCCAGGGCCAGGGCGGAGAGGGCCGGAACGGCTCCGGCGGGGATGGGCAGGGAGAAGGCCGCGCCGTAGTTGTGCATGGGCCGCACCTCCGCGCCGCCCCAGCGGCGGGGCGTGAAGTCCGGCGATTCCACCCGCCGCCGCACGGCGGAGCAGGCCGCCGCCACCGCGGCGGCCGTCAGGATCTGCTTCATGGCGTCTCCTTTCCGGCGGCTCTCTCCATGGCCGCCCGCACCGCGCCGGTCTTTTCCCGGCGGTTGTTTTTCTCCAGGACCTCGGCGATCTTTCCCTGGACCTGCTCCACCTCCTCCCGGAAGGCGGAGGCGGAGAGGCGCAGCGCCCCGTGGCCCAGGATGATGAGCTGCTCGGGGCCGTCGGAGGTGGCCACCCGGACGCGGTTCCCCGGGCCGATCTCGTAGGTGGCCCGCTCGATATACGCGTCCGCCGTCTCCGCCTCCCGGGTGTAGACCAGGGTGATGTTGTGGTACTTCTCCACGGACCCCTGGCCCCCCTTGACCTTGTAGGCGTCGAACACCGCGATGACATGGCACTTCCGCCAGCCCTGGTAGTTGCACAGCAGCTCGCACAGCGCCGTCCGGGCGGCGTCCAGGTTCTCCCGGGCCACGGCCTTGAGCTCGTCCCAGGCGAAGATGATGTTGTACCCGTCCACCAGCAGGTACTCCTCCCCCCGGAACCGCTCCCGGATGGCCCGCCGCTCCTCCGGATCGTCCCGGGGGACGGGCCGCCGGGGCGGACGCATGGGCTGGGGGACCTGGCGGCGGATGGGACCGTAGGTCCGCTCGAAGATGGCCCGGAGCTCCGCGTCCTGCTCCACCCCGCCGGAGGGGGCGGCGCGGCGGGGCCGGGCGGGGACGGCTTCCTCCTCCGGCGCCTCCCGGTTCAGCCGCAGGCCGCTGTCCACATGGGCCATGGCGGCCACCTGGTCCCACTTCACCGTGTACCCGCCGCCGTGGGCGCAGAACACGGAATCCGGCGGGTTGTCCGCGTCCCGCTCCGGGTCGTACCCCGACGCGGCGATCACCGCCTGGGCATCGGCGCAGGGCCGGTAGCCCCCCGGAGCGCAGGAAAGCCGTCCCCGGCCCCGGGTGTAGGCCGCCACCTCCCGGGCGTAATCCCCCAGGGCCGCCACCGGCACGCTGCCGGTGAGGACCGCCTCCTCCCCCAGCGTCACCGGCGGGTCCGTCTCGCCGTTCATCCGCTGGATGTCGCTGATGGCCCGGCCGGCCAGCTCTCCGGGCAGCTCCAGCCGGAAATCGTACCACGGCTCCAGCAGCACCGATCCGGCCTGCATCAGCCCCTGGCGCACCGCCCGGTAGGTGGCCTGACGGAAGTCGCCGCCCTCGGTGTGCTTCACGTGGGCCCGGCCCGCCACCAGGGTGATCTTCAGGTCCGTCACCGGCGCGCCGGTGAGGACGCCGGGGTGGGACCGCTCCGCCAGATGGGTCAGCACCAGACGCTGCCAGTTCCGGTCCAGCTGGTCCTCCGGGCAGGCGGTGTCCAGCACCACGCCGCTGCCCGGCTCTCCCGGCTCCAGCAGCAGGTGCACCTCCGCGTAGTGCCGCAGCGGCTCGAAGTGGCCGATGCCCTCGGCGGGGCGGGTGATGGTCTCCCGGTAGACGATGCTCCCGGGGCCGAAGGACGCCTCCAGGCCGAACCGGTCCCGCAGCCGCCGCTGCAAAATCTCCAGCTGCACCTGGCCCATGAGCTGCACCCGGATCTCCCGGGCGGACTCGTTCCACATCACATGGAGCTGAGGGTCCTCCTCTTCCAGCAGCCGCAGCTGCCGCAGCGCCGCGTGGGGGTCCGCCCCCTCCGGCAGCTCCAGCTGATAGGTCATCACCGGCTCCAGCACCGCCGCCTTCCCGTCGTCCTCAAAGCCCAGGCCCATGCCCGGGGCCGTGCGGCTCAATCCCGTGACGGCGCACACCGTTCCCGCCGGGGCCTCCTCCGCCGGGCGGAACCTGGCCCCGGAGTAGATCCGCAGCTGGTCCGCCTTCTCCGTCACGGACTCCGCCCCGGCCCGGTAGGTCACGGCATCCTTCACCCGCAGGGCCCCGCCGGTGACCTTCAGGTAGGTCAGGCGCGCCCCCTGGGCGTCCCGGGCGATCTTGAACACCCGGGCGCCGAAGTCCGCCGGGTACACGGGCCGGGGGGCCAGGGCGTCCAGGGCCTCCAGGAGTTCGTCCACCCCCTCCAGCTTCAGCGCCGAGCCGAAAAGGCAGGGGAAGAGCCTGCGGCGCGCGATGAGGTCCCGGAGGTCGCCGTCCGTCACCGCCTGTCCCTCCAGATACCGCTCCAGAAGGTCCTCGTCGCACATGGCGGCCTCCTCGGAAAGGTCCGGCGAGGCAAGGTCCGCGCAGCCGCCGTCCAGGCGGCGCTTGAGCTGGGAGAGCACCGCCCCCCGGTCCGCCCCCGCCAGGTCCATCTTGTTGACGAACAGGAACACCGGCACGTGATAGCGCCGCAGCAGATCCCACAGCGTCCGGGTGTGGCCCTGGACGCCGTCGGTGCCGCTGATCACCAGCACCGCGCAGTCCAGCACCCGGCACGTCCGCTCCGCCTCGGCGGCGAAGTCCACGTGGCCCGGGGTGTCCAGCAGCGTCACCTCCGTGTCCCCGGCGGTGAACACCGCCTGCTTGGAGAAGATGGTGATGCCCCGCTCCCGCTCCATCTCGTCCGTATCCAGAAAGGCGTCCCCGTGGTCCACCCGCCCCAGCTTCCGCAGCGCGCCGCCGCGGTAGAGCAGCGCCTCCGAAAGGGTCGTCTTGCCCGCGTCCACGTGGGCCAGGATCCCCACCACCAGCTTCCTCATGCCCGTCCTCCCGCTTCTCTTTGATGTCCCTTCATCATATCATCTCCCGTCCCCCCGCGCAAGCGCCGGGTGGGTCCTTGTGTTCCTTCACATATTTTTCATCAAAAGTTAATCGTTTTCCACAGAATTTAATCATTTTCTCATGTAGAATCTTGACAGTTCCTGCGGTTGATTGTATAGTCGAGGGGACAGAATGGCCGGGCCCTTCCGGCTTTGCGATCTGCCTCAAGGGAAGAAGGAGGAACCCGTAATGGAAAAGCATGTCAAGCGCATCGGCGTTCTCACCAGCGGCGGCGACGCCCCGGGCATGAACCCGGCGGTCCGGGCGGTGGTGCGCACCGCCCTGGGCCTCAAGGTGGACTGCATCGGCATCCGCCGGGGCTGGAACGGCCTCATCAACAGCGATTTCGTGCCCATGGACGTCCACAGCGTCAGCCACATCATCAACGCCGGCGGCACCATCCTCTACACCGCCCGCAGCGAGGAGTTCCGGGAGCCGGCGGGCCGGGCCAAGGCCCTGGCCACCTGCAAGCTGCTGGGTCTGGACGGCATCGTGGCCATCGGCGGCGACGGCACCTTCCGGGGCGCCCTGGCCCTGTCCCGGCAGGCGGCGGAGGCGGGCCATCCCCTCCAGGTGGTGGGCATCCCCGCCACCATCGACAACGACATCGGCTGCTCCCACTACACCATCGGCTT
>CALWXI010000108.1 GCA_944385455.1 uncultured Oscillospiraceae bacterium
CCGGAAGATGATGGGCCTGGAGAGCTGCGGCATGCTGCTCTCCGCCGTCCACACCGAGCACGGCGAGGAGAAGCTGCATCTCATCATGCTGGACGACGCCATCCCCGCCGGCGCCAAGCTCTGCTGAGAAAGCGCCGCCGGCACGCTTTCCGCGTGCCGGCGGCTTCGCCGTTTTCCGCCCCGGTCACAGCCTGACCCAGAGCCGGGGAACATACACCGTCCGCCCGTCCCGGCGCACCGACTCCAGCAGGCCCGCCCGGCGGACCATCATTTCCGACGGACCCACAGCGGGTGGGACGCCATCTGCGGCATGGTAACGCCGGGCCAGGGTGATGTGGGGCTTCCAAGCCCGGTCTTCCAGCGCAAAGCCCTCCCGCCGCAATGCCGCCTGAAGCCCCAGAGCCAGGGCATCCAAGGCCGGACATGGCCGCACGCCTGCCCACCACACGTCTCCGAACCGGCCCAGATCCGCCACCGTCAGGGAAAAGGCCCCGGCGCCCCGCAGCGTCTCCAGCGCCGCCCGGGCGGCGGTTTCCCGGCTCGTCTCCCCCAGGAAGGCCAGGGTCAGGTGGAAGTTTTCCGGAACGGGAAAGGATCCCCGTCCCCGCCCCCGCAGCTGCGTCTGCACCGCCGCCAAATGGGCCCTCACCGGCTCCGTCAGAGGGATGGCCGCAAAAAGCCGCATACATCCGCCTCCTTTCTGATTGTCATGTATTGTACCACAGTGCTGCACTGACCGCACAGCGGTTTTGCTCATCGCATTCGGACATATGCTGAAAGAAAGGATTTCCCATGAGACTGCAAAGCGCGATTTTCGACATGGACGGCACGCTGCTGGACTCCATGTATATCTGGAAGGACCTGGGTGCCCGGGTGCTGGTGGACCTGGGCGTCCGGCCCCGGCCTGATCTCTATGAGCATCTGAAGGTGCTGTCGCTGCGCGAGGGCGCGGCCTACTGCAGGGAGGCGTATCACCTGCAACAGACCCAGGAGGAGCTGGTGGAGCTCATCGAATCTCAGATCCGGGACTTCTACTACCATGAGGTCCAGGCCAAACCCGGCGTCCAGAAATTCCTCTCCCTTTTGAAGATGGAGGGAGTGTGGATGTACGTGGCCACCGCCACGGACCGCCATCTGGCGGAAGCGGCGCTGCGCCGCACCGGGCTGGACGGCTACTTCCGGGGCATCCTCACCTCTCAGGAGGTGGGCGTGGGGAAAAAGGACAGTCCGGAGATCTACGAGCGGTGCATGCGCCGCCTGCGGTCCAACAAGAAGGACACGGTGATTTTTGAAGACGCCCTCCACGCCGTCCGCACCGCCAAGGCCGCGGGCTTCCGGGTGTGCGGCGTGTACGACAGCTTCGCCCCGGAGGATCAGGAGGAGATGCGCCGCCTGTGCGACTATTACATCACCTCCTTCGAGGAGATGTTCTCCGCCAGCGCGCCGATTTAACCGTCCCGGCGGGCCTTCATCGGCCCGCCGGAATTTTTTTGCGGATATGTGTAACGTTTCTCTCTGGAGCGGCACTCATAAGGGTGAAAGGGGGAAGGTCCATGGAGGAGATGGACAGCGTCTACCGGCGTCACGCCCAGACGGTATACAAATTTCTGCTGGCCCAGTGCCATGATCCGGATCTTGCGGAAGAGCTCACCCAGGAGACCTTCTGCCAGGCCGTCCGCTCCGTGGACCGCTTCGACGGACGGTGCCGGATATCCACCTGGCTGTGCCAGATCGCCCGGCACCTGTGGTACGCCCATCTGCGCCGCCGGGACCGGGAGCTGCCGCTGGAAGACGCGGCGCTGCCCGCCGTGCCCTCCGCCGAGGAGGCCCACCTGGCGGATCAGGACCGGATGGACCTGCTGCGCCGGATCCACGCCCTGCCGGAGCCGGGGCGGGAGGTGGTCTATCTCCGGGCCTTCGGCTCACTGAGCTTCCGGGAGATCGGAGAACTGCTGGGGCGGACGGAGGCCTGGGCCCGGGTGACCTTTTACCGCAGTAAGGAACAGCTGAAAACCGGAGGTGACGGACATGAAAAATGATCTCAGCTGCGGCGTGGCCCGGGACCTGATGCCCCTGTACGCCGAAAATCTGGCAGGAGAGGAGAGCCGGGCCGCCCTGGAGCGGCACATCGCCCAGTGCCCGGACTGCGCGGAGGCGCTGGCAGCCATGACTGCGCCGGAGGAAACACCGGAGATCCCCCTGCGGGAGGTGGACTATCTGAAAGCCGTGCGCCGAAAAACACTGCGGCGGGTGGTGCTGGCCGTGATCTGCACCGTGCTGGTCCTGGCCTGCGCATGGGCCGCGGGCGCCTATGTCATCGGCGCTCCGGCGGACCGGACGGTCCGGTCCATGAGCTTTTCCGTCCACACCCATCCCGCGGAGGAGACCATCGACCTGCGGGTCCTGACGGCGGAGGGACAGCCGGCCTACTGGGGCTGGGAGGTGACCCGGCAGGGCGAAGTTGTGGACATCAGCGCCCGGCAGGGACGGCCCTCGCCATTGCACCCCCGGCAGGAATTTTTCTCCACCATTGATGTGGCGGGCGTCCGGGAGGTCTACCTGTGCGGACAGCTTCTCTGGCAGGACGGGGTGACGCTGCTGCCCGGCGCCCAGTCGGTGTACGACTGCCGCACTCCTTATGTGGGCAACGCCTCGGCCCTGGGCCGGCTGGCCCAGGCCATGGTCCGGACGGGCCGTCTGCCGGACGGCTTCACCATGGAACTTCAGACCGCCCGGGAACCCTATGGCTGGACGCTGGTCTACGACGTGCCGGGAGACACCGCGCAGCTGGACCGGGAGCTGGAGGCCGCCGCGCCGCTGCTGCTGGCCCTTGTGGAGAATCTGGGGGAATTTTCCTGGAGCCGCCCCGGGACGGACGGCGAGACCGTGGTCCGCACCGTGACGTTGGAGGAGGCAGACGCGGCATACGGAAGCAGCGTCAAGGCCTGCGCCCAGTCTCCCGCCGCCTTCCAGCAGCTGTGCAACTGGGCGGCTGAGCTGTGATTCGGAAAGCAGGTAAGGCCCCGGCGGAGGAACCCGCCGGGGCCTTACCTGTTGTGTTCAGTCCTCGTAGCCGTTGGGATGGGCGCTGTGCCAGGCCCAGGCGTCGGAGATGATGGACTCCAGATCCAGCTCCGGCTTCCACCCCAGCACTCTGGCCGCCTTTTCATTGGAGGCGATGAGCACGGAGGGATCCCCCGGCCGCCGGGGCTCTGCCACGGCCGGGATCTCCCGGCCGGTGATGCGCCGGGCGGTATCGATGATCTCCCGGACGGAACAGCCCGTTCCGCTGCCCAGATTGCACACCAGGCTCTCCCCTGTGCGCTCGAGATGCTCCAGCGCCAGCAGATGGGCCCGGGCAAGGTCCCGGACGTGGATATAGTCCCGGACACAGGTGCCGTCCGGCGTGGGATAGTCCTCCCCAAAAATACCGATGTAAGGCCTCTGCCCCAGAGCCGTTTTCATCACCAGAGGAATGAGGTGGCTCTCCGGGTTGTGGTCTTCACCGATGCCGGCCTCCGGATCGGAACCCGCGGCGTTGAAGTACCGCAAAGCGGCATAGCGGATGCCGTACGCCCGGTCGCACCACTTCAGCATCCCCTCAATGGCCAGCTTGGTGGCACCGTAGGGATTGGTGGGGACGGTGGCGTCCGTCTCCTGGATGGGCTGGCGTTCCGGCTCCCCATAGGTGGCCGCGGTAGAGGAGAAAACGATCTTATCCACCCCGTGGTCCCGCATGGCAGTGAGTATGGACTGAGAGACCGCCACATTGTTCCCATAATATTTCAGAGGGTCCTGCATGCTCTCTCCCACCAGGGAATAGGCAGCGAAGTTGATGACACCGTCCACCCGGTTCTCCCGGAAGATCCGGTCCAGAAAGGCCCCGTCCCGCAGATCGCCCACATACAGCTGCCGGGCACCTTTTACCGCCTGGCGGTGACCTGTGACCAGACTGTCCGCCACCACCACGTCATATCCCTCTTTCACCAGCAGCGCCACCATGTGGCTGCCGATGTAGCCGGCACCGCCGGCCACCAGAATTGTGTCCATATCCTCGCTCCTTTTCGCTCTGCGGCAGTCTTTTTTGACCGGCAGGGATTGCTCTGTCAGGGATTTTTCGGTATGATGAAACCGTACCAGATTTGACAATGAAAGGAAGCATGTCCCATGATCAGTCTCCTGCTGCTGCGGCAGATCGCCCAGCTGTTCCTGGCGCTGCTGGCCGGATGGCTGCTGGTGCGCCTGGGGAAAGCCGCTCCGGAGGACAGCCGGAAGCTTTCCATCGTGGCGCTCTATATCGTCAATCCCTGTGTGATCATCTCATCCTATCAAATCGACTTTACCGGAGACATGGTCCGCTCCATGCTCTTGTCTCTGGGTGCCGCAGTGGCCATCCACGCTCTGATGCTGCTGCTCACGGCGCTGCTGCGCCGGGCAGTGCATCTTTCGCCGGTGGAACAGGCCTGCGTCATCTACTCCAACTGCGTGAATCTCCTGATCCCTGTGGTGGGTGCCATTCTGGGCAGAGAGTATCTCCTGTTCACCAGCATGTACATGATGGTGCAGATCTCCCTGCTGTGGACCCACTGCCGCATGCTTCTCAGCGGAGAACGCACCGTGTCCCTGCGGAACATTTTCGGGAATCTCAACATCCTCTCCATGCTCATCGGCCTGGCGCTGTTCGTCACCCACCTGCGCCTGCCGTCTCTCATCAGCGGGGCCATGGACTCCGTGGGCGCCATGCTGGGACCCATCAGCATGATCATCATCGGCATGGTGATGGCCGGTGTGGATCTGAAGCGGACTGTGCGCCTGCCGGGAATCTGGAAGGTGATCGCCCTGCGCCTCATCGGATATCCCCTGGTGGTACTGGTCCTGCTCAAATACAGCGGCCTGGCCTCTCTGGTCCCCAACGGAGAGGACGTCCTGCTCATCAGCCTGCTGGCCGCCTGCGCCCCCTCCGGCACCATGGTCACTCAGCTGGCCCAGGTCTACGGCGGGGACAGCGAGTATGCCGGGGCGGTGAACGTCCTCTCCACCCTGGCCTGTATCGTCACCATGCCGCTGCTGGTGGCCCTATATCAGCTCTGATCCGTGACCCGGGCATCGGATTCGATGCGCCGGACGGGAACGTGCAGCGCCCCAGCCATCACCCGCAGGGCGGCATCGCTGCTGCTGAGGCGACAACTTCCGTGGGGCCGGAATCTGTGCCTTGTAAACAGGTCCTATCCGCAATGCTTCAGCGGCCCCGGCGGCAATGCCGCCGGGGCCGCTTCCGGTCATTCCTCTACATCTTCCAAACGATCCAGATAGGGGCTGGCGGTGCTGCTGAGCTCCGACGCCTCCTCCTTGAAGCGGGCCACGCCCGCCGCCGTCTCCTTCACAGGACGGATCGTGCCCGCGCCGGCCACGCAGCCGCCGGGGCAGGCCATGCCTTCCAGCAGGTAGCCGTCCCGCTTGCCGGCCTTGGCCATGGCCAGCATCTTCCGGCACTCCCGCAGGCCGTCACCATACTCGATCTTGACCTCCCGGTCCGGATCAATATGACTGATGGCCTCCACCACAGCGGCAGCCACGCCGCCGCCCACGGCAAAGCCCCGGCCCATACCGGTGCCCTGGTCCATATCGTCGCCGGGTCCGGCCTCCACCTGGGCAAAGTCGATCTCCTTGGCATCGAACATGCCCTGGAGCTCCTCAAAGGTCAGCACGAAGTCCACGTCGGAGCGCACGGAACGCCGGTTTGCCTCCAGCTTTTTGGCGGCGCACGGCCCGATGAAGCAGATCCGGGCGTCGGGATGATCCTTTTTCACCATGCGGGCGGTGATCACCATGGGAGTGAGAGCCATGGAGATATAATCTTTGAACTGTGGGAAGAGCTTTTTGGCCATGACGGACCATGCCGGGCAGCAGCTGGTACCCATGAAGGGCTGCTTGGCGGGGACGTTCTCCAGGAAGTCGTGGGCTTCTTCCACGGTGCACAGGTCCGCGCCGATGGCTACCTCCACCACGTCCGCAAAGCCCAGCCGCCGCATGGCGGCCTTGATCTTAGCAGGTGTGGCTTCCTTGCCGAACTGGCCCACAAAGGCCGGCGCCACACAGGCGATGACCTCCTCATTGCGCTTGATGGCGTTGATGATCTGGAAGATCTGGCTCTTGTCCGCAATGGCGGCGAAGGGGCAGTTCACCAGGCACATGCCGCAGGAGACGCACTTGTCATAGTTGATCTTGGCCCGGCCCAGCTCGTCGGACTCGATGGCGTCCATGCCGCAGGCGGCGGCACACGGCCGCTCGATCTTGCTGATGGCCCGGTAGGGGCACTGATTGAAGCACTTGCCGCACTTGATGCACTTATCCTGGTCGATGTGGCAGTGCTTGTCCTTGTCCAGATAAATGGCGTCCTTGGGGCAGACGTTCATGCAGGGATGAGAAATACAGCCCTGGCAGCTGTCCGTGATGCGGATCTGCTTGGGCGGACAGGCGTTGCAGGCAAAGGGAATGATATTCACCAGGGGCTCTTCAAAATACTTCTGGTCCGTGGCAGCTTTGTCAATATCCGCGGAGATGGGCATCTGCTCCCGGGCCGTCTGCAGATTCATGCCCAGAGCCAGCCGTACCCGCTCCTGGACGATGGCCCGTTCCAGAAACACGTCGTGCCGGTGATGGGCGACCTCGCCGGAGATCATCTTGTAGGGGATCATGTCCACCCGGCTCAGGTCTCCGCCCTCATAGGCCAGACGGGCCACCTCGGTAAATACGTTGCGGCGGATGTCGTCCACCGCGCTGTGTACGCCTCTCATGTTTTTTTCCTCCATTTTTCCGGGGGGTCGCATACCCTCCCGGGAACTTTGTGAGCGACTTCACAATAAGTCAATTTATTATATAGAATCTCGCATCCCATTGCAAGCCCCGGCGGCGGCTTTTTTGCCGGATCTTTACAGAATTTTCCGCCCGTTTCAGACACGTTTCAGCTTTCGGCGCTATGCTGGACCAGTGGATTTCCATTGACGGGCTTTTCCCGGCCGTTATATAATAAAAGACAACTATCCGCCCATTGATAGGAGGATCCCCATGACTTGGAAAGAACGAAGGACTGTCACCATCCTGAGCATCATTCTGGCTGTGCTGGCTGCAGCGCTGCTGGTGGTGCTGGGCATCCGCTACCGGGAGCACCGGGCGGCCGACGGCGCAGTCCAGCAAACAGGGGCCATTGCTCCTGCCGCCGCTTACACTGCGGTGACCTGCTCCAACTCCACCGCCACTCTGTCCTTTTCTCTGGATGAGACCGGCCGATGGATCTGGTCCGACGATCCGGATTTTCCCCTGCGGCAGGATGCCGTGCCTGCCATCCTGGAGGCGCTGGCGGCACTGACCCCTCAGCAGGTCCTCTCCGACCCGGAGGACCCGGAGACCTACGGCCTGGATGACCCCACCGCCTCCATCACCGCCTCCGGCGAAGGCGTGGCGGAGATCTCCCTGGTATTCGGAAAAGCCACCACCGACGGCAAGAGCTATTACGCGGTGATGAATGGAGATGAAAGCGTCCTCTACATTTTTGACGGCGCGCTGCAGACCGCACTGCAGACTCCCATCTACGACATGTGCGATCTGCCGGACCTGCCGGGTCTGACGGAGGCAAACCTGAGCTCCGTGGTAATTCAAGGCACTCCCGCCGGCGAGACCCCCGGCCCTGTCACCATGCTGAATGCCCAGCGGGCAGAGGGCGGCGGAGATGCCGCCTGGCGCTGCGACGGTGTCAATGTCACCGACAACCCCACTGTCCAGGCCCTGCTGGAGGATCTGGAAAACTGGATGCTGGCCCGCTGTGTGGACTACCGCCCCTCCGACGAAGCAGCGGATATCTGCGGCTTTTCCGCTCCCGACGCTTCCGTCACCATTACCTATTCCACAGAGGGCGGTACAGATCAAACCCTGGTGCTGACGGTAGGCAAGGCTCCCGCCGACGGCGAGGGCCGTTACGTCCGGGTGGGGGAGGACACCACCATTTATCTCATGGAGACGGCGCTGATGGATCCCCTGATGCGTCTGGCGGCAAACGGACTGGAATAAGGAGGCATATATGCGGGTTCTGATCGTGGAGGACGAGGTCCGGCTGGCAGCCACGCTGCAGGATCTGATGGAGATGAATGGATACAACGCCGATGTCTGCCACGATGGGGAGGCGGGGCTGGACAATGCCCTTACCGGCATTTATGACATCATGATTCTGGATGTGATGCTGCCCAAGATGGACGGCTTTACCGTACTCAAGCGGCTGCGGGGCGCGGGCAGTGCCACCCCGGTGCTGATGCTTACCGCCCGGGACCAGCTCAATGACCGTGTGGAGGGGCTGGACTGCGGAGCAGATTACTATCTTACCAAGCCATTTGAGCCCCAGGAGCTGCTGGCCTGCGTCCGGGCCCTGGTCCGCCGTCAGCCGGAGCTGCGCAACACCGAGGAGCTGACCTATGCCGATCTCCGTCTGGAAAAAAACACCTTCACGCTCAGCTGCGAGGCCCGCTCCGTGCGCCTGAGCCGGAAGGAATTCGACATGATGGAGCTGCTGATGCTCAACCGGGAGCTGGTCATCACCAAGGAGACGCTGCTGCTGAAGATCTGGGGGTATGAATCCGACGCGGAGGACAACAATGTGGAGGTATATATCTCTTTTCTGCGCAAAAAACTGGACCATCTCCACTCTCGGGTAAAGATCCGGACCATCCGCATGGCGGGTTATTGTCTGGCAGATTCTGACAGTTGAGGCGATTTTTCCACCCATTTTTCCACGTTTTCCACATACTTTTCGACAACCCCCGGCAGGAAAGGAGGAACCGCCGTGATCCGAAAGCTGCGGATGAAATTTGTCGCCGTGTGCATGCTGCTGGTGGTAGTGTTTCTCTCCGCTCTGTTCGGGCTGGTGTATTTTTCCGTGGAACACAGCATAGAAACCCTGAGCCGCCAGGTTCTGTACCGGGTGATTCAGGAAGAATCCTCCGGAGGCGGCATCCGGCGGCCGGATATCGGCATCACCATTGGCGGCGACCTGGTTCTGCTGCCCTACTTCACTGTGGAGCTCTGGGGTTCCAACGCCTATATCACCGGCGGTACCTATGCCAATCTGGAGGACACGGAAGCCCTGGCCGGCATCCTCAGCGCATGCCTCACCCGGGAGGAACCGGAGGGCGTCCTTACCTCCTATCACATGCGTTATCTGCGGCAGGACAACGGCCTTTACCAGACCATGGCCTTTGTGGACATCTCCATGGAGACCTCCGTGCTGGGACGGCTGTTTCGTTTCTACCTGCTCATCGCCGCATTGGCGGCACTGGTGTTTTTTGGCGTCTGCATTCTGCTGTCCCACTGGGTGGTGTCTCCAGTGGAGCGGGCTTGGCAGCAGCAGCGTCAATTCCTCTCCGACGCCTCTCATGAGCTGAAGACTCCTCTCACCGTGATCCTCTCCAACGCGGAGATGCTGGGCTCTGCCGGTCTGGAGGACCGTTCAGCCCGTTGGGTGGACAACATTCACTCCGAAGCCCAGCAGATGAAATCTCTGGTAGAGGAAATGCTGACGCTGGCCCGGGCGGACAATATGACCCGTGCCCCGGTAATGGACCCGGTTTCGCTTTCCGAGGTAGCCATGGACTGCGCCCTGGCCTTTGAACCCGTGGCCTTTGAGGCAGGCAAGCCCCTGGATTATGACCTTTGTGAGGACATTACCGTTCTGGGAGACCGGGACCGGCTGCGGCAGGTGGTGTCCATTCTGCTGGACAATGCCATCAAATACGGCGCTCCAGGCGGCACTATCCGCATGCAGCTGCAGAAAACCGAACGGCAGGCCCGGCTGACGGTGTCCAACCCCGGCGAGCCCATTCCGCCGGAACATCTCTCCCATCTCTTTGAGCGGTTTTATCGGGCGGACGCCTCCCGGGGAGAGACCTCCGGCTTCGGCCTGGGACTGGCCATTGCCGCCACCATTGCCCGGGAGCACAAGGCCGCGCTGAAGGCCGAAAGTGACGCCGATTCCACCCGCTTCATCTTCACAATCCCTCTTAAGCGCTGACTGAAAAGAAACCGCGCCCCGCTCCTATATGGAGCGGGGCGCGGTTTCTTTTCCACAAACGCGGCAGGGTTTTGTGGATCAACTCTCCTTGGCGATACCGTCGCCAACGCAGAACATGGTGAATTCCGCCGTGGCCAGGAGCCGGCCGTTGTCTCCGGTGATATCCACTGCCACCAACACTGTGCTGCGGCCCCGATGCCGTACCCGGGCGGTGGCGTAGATCGTGCCGCTGCCCTGATTCTTTAGAAAATAAAAGGTACTGCTCTGGGTGACATAAAGCCGGCCGTCGGTGTGGGCGGCGATCCCGGCGGCATTGTCCGCCAGTGTGCACAGCGCACCGCCGTGGACCATGCCAAAGGGATTCAGGCTTTCCGGCCGGATCACCAGGCGGCATACCCCGTAATCCCGATCCACCTCCACCCGCTCGTTGAAATTGTGGCGCATGAAGGCGTTCATGCCATCCCGGCGCAACACATGTTCGTAAAGCTTCTCTTCCATGAGGGACTCCTTTGCCTGTTACTTCCGGACACCGCAGCATCCATTGTTTGGTATTATACCATGAAACAACAGTGCTTTCCACATTTTTTCCCGCTGCCTCTTGACTTTTCTTATTTTATGCATATAATGAACATATGAGCAATCATTCATTTGTTGGGAGGGTCCATATGGAAGACCGCTACAATGTGGAGTGCTGCGACTTTATCCACGTTCATGAGGATGTGGTGGAGCAGGTGCGGCAGAGGATGCCGGGAGAGGACGCCCTGTACGACCTTACGGAGCTGTTTCGGATCTTCGGTGATTCCACCCGGGTACGTATCCTGTACGTGCTGCTGGAATCGGAAATGTGTGTGTGCGATCTGGCCATGCTGCTGGGCATGACCCAGTCCGCCATTTCCCACCAGCTGCGGGCCCTGAAGAACGCCCGTCTGGTCCGCTCCCGCCGGGAGGGAAAGACCGTGTTCTATACATTGGCGGATGACCACGTGAAAACGATTCTGGATCAGGGGTTGGAGCACGTGGCGGAGTAGGAGATCCGGCGCTTCGGTGCCTTTCTCACCAGATATCCACATTTTTGAAAGGAGCAACCTGTGATGAAAAAACGCTTTTCCATGGAAAACCTGGACTGCGCCAACTGCGCGGCCAAAATGGAGGCAGCCATCCGCCGCATCGACGGCGTGGACGGCGCCGTGGTGAGCTTTATGGCGCAAAAACTCACCATCGAAGCAGACGAATCCCGGTTTGAGGAGATCATGGACCAGGTGGCGGCGGCATGCCGCCGGGTAGATCCGGACTGTACGATCCGGCGGTAAGGGGGCGATTTCATGCACACCCTCTCCCCAAGGCAGCGGCGGACCATGGGGCGTATCTTCGCGGCAGCAGTGCTACTGGTGTTGCTGCACTGGGTTCCCGTACCGGAACAATTTCCCCTGTGGACGCTGTATCTGGTGCCGTACCTCATCATCGGCGGCGACGTGGTACGCCGGGCCGCAGGCAATATTACCCGAGGGCAGGTATTTGACGAGAACTTTCTCATGACTCTGGCAACAGTGGGTGCTTTTTTCACGGCGGAATATGCCGAGGCAGTATTCGTGATGCTCTTCTACCAGGTGGGAGAGCTGTTCCAGGACATTGCCGTCAACCGCTCCCGGGCCTCCATCGCCGCCCTGATGGATATCCGTCCCGATACCGCCCGCGTGGAGCGTGGCGGGGCCATGACAGAGGTAGACCCGGAGGATGTAAAGGTCGGAGAGATCCTGGTAATCCGCCCCGGAGAGCGGGTGCCTCTGGACGGCGAGATTCTGGAAGGCGAATCATCTCTGGATACCGCCGCCCTCACCGGCGAATCCGTCCCCCGGGACGTGGGGCCGGGAGACGCGGTAATCAGCGGCTGCGTGAACCAGACAGGGCTGCTGCGGGTGCGGGCGGTCCGGCCCTGTGAGGAATCCACGGTCTCCCGCATTCTGGAGCTGGTGGAGAATGCCGGAGAGAAGAAGGCCTCCAGCGAACAGTTCATCACCCGTTTTTCCCGATACTATACTCCATGCGTGGTAATTGCCGCAGCGGCGCTGTTTCTGCTGCCCACACTGGCACTTGCCATGATTCCGCAGGCCGCCGGGTTCCTGGCGGGCACTTCCTGGCACGATTGGCTCCACCGGGCCCTGGTGTTTTTGGTGGTATCCTGCCCCTGCGCCCTGGTGATTTCCGTTCCTCTGAGCTTTTTCGGCGGCATCGGCGGCGCCGGACGGCGGGGCATCCTCATCAAAGGGGGCACATATCTGGAAGCCCTGTCCCACGCGGATACGGTAGTCTTTGACAAAACCGGTACCCTCACCCAGGGGGCCTTTGCCGTGACGGAGATCTGTCCCGCTTCCGGCTTTGACCGGGAGACGCTTTCCTATCTGGCGGCTCAGGCGGAACAGCACTCCAGCCACCCCATTGCCCAATCCCTGCGGGCGGCGTCCCCCTCGCCGCTGGATCCCGCTCGGATCACAGAAGTGGAGGAGACCGCCGGCAGCGGCGTATGCGTCCGCATGGACGGACGGCGGGTATGTGTGGGAAGCCGCCGGCTGATGGAGAAGGAAGGCGTGACGGTTCCGTACGTGGACGGCACAGCGGTGCATGTGGCCGTGGACGGTGTTTATGCCGGATATTTGATTCTCTCCGACCTGCCGCGGCCGGATGCCGCGGAATCCATCCGGGCGCTGAAGGCCCAAGGCGTGCGGCGTGTGGTAATGCTCACCGGAGATGCTCCGGAGGCCGCGGCCCGCATGGCCCGGCAGGTCGGTGTGGACGAGGTCCGGGCCCAGCTGCTTCCTCAGGACAAAGTGGCAGAGCTGGAAACACTGCTGTCCCGCCAGCCTGCCGGTGGACGAACGGTGTATGTAGGCGACGGCATCAACGATGCCCCGGTACTCAGCCGGGCGGACGTGGGGATTGCCATGGGCGCCATGGGTTCCGACGCCGCCATTGAGGCAGCGGACATCGTACTGATGGACGACCGTCTCTCCAAGCTGCCGGAAGCCATGGCCATCGCCCGGCGGACCATGACTGTGGTGCGCCAGAACATCTGGTTTGCCCTGGGAGTGAAATTTGGCGTGCTGGTGCTGGGCGCGTTGGGCATGGCCTCCATGTGGGCGGCGGTATTTGCCGACGTGGGTGTGGCATTCCTGGCGATTCTGAACGCCATGCGATGCCTGAGGCCCATCAAACACTGAAAAAAGAGCGTGGGAATATCCCACGCTCTTTTTGACCCTTTTTTCTTTCTGTATGGCCCCGGAACGGCGGCCGGCGGGAACGGACCTCTCAGTCCAGTTCCTCCAGCTCCCGCTGCCACACCGTCCACTGTGCGTCGCTCGGCATCCGCCAGTCGCCGCGGGGGGAGAGGGCCACAGAGCCCACCTTGGGCCCGTCTGGGACGCAGTTGCGCTTGAACTGCTGGGTGAAAAAGCGGCGGTAGAAGATCTTCAGCCACTTCAAGATGACATCCCGGCTGTACTGCTTGCCCAGGGCATATATCGCCAGACGGTAGATCTTCCGCGGAGAGAAACCCCAGCGGAGCATATAGTACAGGAAAAAATCATGCAGCTCATATGGGCCCACCAGATCCTCCGTTCTCTGGCTGATCCTGCCCTGAACGGCCGGCAGCAGCTCCGGAGAAACAGGGGTATCCAGAATATCCTCCAGCACGTCGTGGAGAGCTTCGTCCTTCTCCGCGTTGTCCCGGGCCAGATAGCCAACCAGATACCGCACCAGTGTTTTGGGAATGGACGCATTGACGGCGTACATGCTCATGTGATCGCCGTTGTAGGTGCACCAGCCCAGGGCCAGCTCGGAGAGGTCGCCGGTGCCGATGACGATGCCGCCGCTCTGGTTGGCGATGTCCATCAGCACCTGAGTGCGTTCCCGGGCCTGGGCATTTTCATAAGTGACGGAGTGATCCTCCGGGTCATGGCCGATATCCTTGAAATGGGTCCGGACGCTGGCGGCGATGTCCACGGTGCGCAGCGTGGCCCCCAGCTTCTCCGCCAGGACCACGGCATTGTTCCGCGTGCGGTCCGTGGTGCCGAAGCAGGGCATGGTAACGGCCACGATGTCCGTCATGGGCCGGTCCAGCATCTTCATGGCAAGACCGGTAATCAGCACCGCCAATGTGGAATCCAGCCCGCCAGAGAGGCCCACCACCGCCGTTTTGGCCCCGGTGTGGGCCAGACGCTGCTTAAGGCCCAGGGAGGCGATGAGCAAAATCTCCCGGCACCGGGCGTCCCGGTCCTCCTTGCCTTCCGGCACGAAGGGCTGGGGCGCCACATAACGGGTGAGCTTGGTGGGAGAGAGGGTCAGAGAGAATCCCGTATATGCCCCTGCCTCCTCCTGGCAAAACGCCTGGGTCCGGCGGCGCTCATAGCAAAGTTTCTGCACATCCACCTGGGAAATCAGCAAGCCGTTTTCATACCGCTGCTCACTCAGCAGCGTTCCGTTTTCCGCAATAAGCTGATGCGCGCCGAAGACCAGATCGGAGGTGGACTCTCCCTCTCCGGCGCTGGCGTAGAGATATCCGCACAGGAGTTTTGCCGACTGCATGGACACCAGCTGACGGCGGTAATCCGCCTTGCCCAGCACCTCGTTGCTGGCGGAAAGATTGCAGATCACCGTGGCGCCTGCCCGGGCCATGGCCAAAGACGGCGGCTCCGGTGCCCATAGGTCTTCGCAGATCTCAAATCCCAGAATCAGTCCCGGCACCGTCTCACAGGGAAAGATCTGTCCCGCGCCGAATGGCACCGAATCCTGGCCGCAGAACGAAATGGAATCACCCTTTTCCGGCGCTGGCGCAAACTGCCGCTTTTCGTAAAATTCACCGTAATTGGGCAGATGGGTCTTGGGAACTACCCCCAAAATATGTCCGCTCTGGATAATCACCGCGCAATTATACAAAAAGTTGTCTTTCCGCACCGGCATGCCCACGGCGGTGACCACCTCCAGATTCCGGGTGGCGTCCAGAACTGTGGAAAGCGCCTGTTCCGCTCCCCGCAGCAGTGCCTCCTGATAAAAAAGGTCTCCGCAGGTATAGCCCGTCAATCCCAGCTCCGGCAGCACCAGCACCTTGGCTCCCGCCTGTTCGGCGGCGCGCATCATGGTGAAGGTCTGCTCGGCGTTATAATCGCAATCCGCCAAGCGCAGCTTGGGGGTCCCGCAGGCGACAGAGATAAAACCGTCCTTCATTTGCTGATACCTCCTGGTGACGATATGGATACTGATCGTTATTTTACACCGCTTTTCTCCGGTTGACAAGAAATCCACACACAAAAAGGACCGCCGACGGCGGTCCTTTTTGTGTGTGTGTTTTAGGAGGGAGAAAATGCATCGGGTTGGGAGGACCCTTTGCTTGATTATAAAATACCCAATAATCTTTACCGAATTATGTGTTTCTTATGAACAGTTTGTAAATGTTCCGGGAAAACACGCTTTCCACAACGGGTGTGGAAGCCTCACCGGTATTTCTGGCTCTCCGCCACCGCCATCTCATCGCAGCGGTTGTTGTATTCATTTTCCGCGTGGCCCTTCACCCAGTGACAGCGCAGCGTGTGGATCTCACAAAGATCCAGCAGCCGCTGCCACAGATCCGGGTTCAGCGCGGGCTTCTTGTCCGGCTTCACCCAGCCCCGTTTCTGCCATCCCTTAGCCCAGCCCTTCTCCAGAGCGTCGATGACATACTTGGAGTCAGACCACAGCTCCACCACACACGGCTCCTTCAAAAGCTCCAGTGCAGAGATCACAGCGATGAGCTCCATGCGGTTGTTGGTGGTGTTGGCCTCACCTCCGGAGAGCTCCCGCCGGTGCTGCCCGTACATCAGGATGGCGCCCCAGCCGCCCGGCCCGGGATTGCCGGAGCAGGCGCCGTCGGTATAGATGGTAACTGTTTTCAACATGGTTCATCCTTTTGTGGGAAAATTGGCGGAATCAAAGATCCCGGAGGATCTCCTGCCGCTTTTGTTCATACTCCTCCTGGGTGATGAGGCTGCGGTCGTAGAGGCCGCGCAGCTCCTGGAGGCGGGCCTCTGCGGAGGACGGACGGTCTGTCTCCTCCGCGTCCTCAATGTGAATCTCCGGTCCGGCGTAGCCCTTGCCGAAGGCGCAGTAGGCATTATATGCGGTGATGCCGATGGCCATCAGCGTCCACAGGATACCAAAAGGACCGAAGGTGGGAATAGCCATCGTCACGCCGATGATCACGAAAATCAGTCCAAACACCATTCCAAAGGCACCGGCGGCTTTACTTGGCCGATAAGTCACCCGTTTCCGTCTCATGACGCGCCCTCCTTATTCCCCGTCAGTCTCCTCACTCTGGGTCTCGTCCCGGTCCGTCAGGGCCATGGAGATCACCCGGTCGCCCTCCTCCTTGAAGC
>CALWXI010000109.1 GCA_944385455.1 uncultured Oscillospiraceae bacterium
GGGCCCTTCAATCCGGTGGGCCCGGTGGGGCCGGGCTGAGCGGCACGGCTCATCCAGCTTGCCGCATACGGACAGCAGCCCCAACGGCTCCAGCATTCCCTGCAGTATGGATCATACGGATGCATCATCCGCCCCCCTTTCTGTCACACACTGCTCCAGTATATTCTCCCGCAGGGCGAAAGGGTGCTTCCATCTGAGCAAACGGGGGCATAATCTTCCGCCGGAGGGCATACTTTTCTTCTTGTCAAAGCTCCCTGCGTCCCGTATAATCTGAATTGTGAGGTTTTCTCATGCAGCCGCTGATTTTGTTGTCCGGCGCCAATCAGAGCCGGGCCAATTATGAGGCCGCCGTCACCGCGGCGGGCGGTCTTCCCCACTCCCGCTATCTGCCGGAACCGGAGGTTCAAAACTTTGCCGGTCTGATTCTCTGCGGCGGGGGCGATCTGGATCACGCCTGCTTCGGACAGCCAGATCAGGGTTCCCGGGATGTGGACAGGCGTCGGGATGAGGTGGAACTGGCCCTGGTGGCCCGCTTTCTGGAGGCAAACCGCCCCATTCTGGGCATCTGCCGGGGCATGCAGGTGTTGAATGTGGCCCTGGGGGGCGACCTGATCCAGGATCTGCCCGCCCCCCTCCGGGCCGGACACACCTCCGACGGTCAGGGAGATCTGCTCCACCCCGTGATCTTTTCTCCCGGCACCGTTCTGGCACAGCTGTACCCCCGTCCCTGCCTGGTCAACAGCGCCCATCATCAGGCGGTGAGCCGCCTGGGCCGAGGGCTTCGCCCCGCCGCCCTTTCGGAGGACGGCTGTGTGGAGGGGCTGGTTCACGCCTCTCTGCCCCTCTGGGGCGTCCAGTGGCATCCGGAGCGGCTCTGCCTGGCCCACGCCCGGCCGGAGGCCGCGGACGGAATGCGGCTGTTCCGCTTTTTCCTGGCCGCCTGCCGGCGTGGAGCAGGGCCGAGAACGGCGGCGGCACAAATCCATACCAAAGACAGGTGATTCCACATGGCAAGCAATCTGCGCACCGTCAATCTGGAGGAGGGCATGCCTCTGGTGGACGAGGCCATCCGCCATCTCACCCGGGAGCTTCATTACAGCCGCAAAAGCGGCGTCACCGTGCTGAAGATCATCCACGGCTACGGCTCCTCCGGCGCGGGGGGCCGCATCCGGGTGGGGGCCCGCCGGTATCTGGACGGACTGGCCGCCCGGGGAGAAATCACCGGCTACATCCCCGGAGAGCGCTTCTCCATCTTTGACGAGGACACCCGCCGGGCCTTTCTGGTGTGCAATGATCTGCGGAAGGAACACGATCTGGAACGTCACAACAACGGCGTCACCTTCATCGTGCTGTAAAAAAACAATGAAAAGGGGCGCGGAACCACAGGTTCCGCGCCCCTCAGTCGTCATCAATAACGTTTGTCCAGCAGCTCCACGATGTCTGCCACGCAGCCCTGATCGCAGGAGCCCACCACCGTGGCTCCCCAATCCTTCAGCAGCTGGACGGCATTGGAGGGCACAAAGGGAATGGCCGACACCTTCAGCATGGGCAGATCGTTCTGATTGTCCCCCACGCAATAGATATGGGCCGGATCAATGCCTATGCGCCGGGCCACCATCAGCACCAGATTCCCCTTGTGGCTGCCTTTGTCTGTCATCTCCAGCAGATAGCGGTTGGAGAAAATGATCTCATACCGGTCGGGCCAGTGGGCTTTGACATAGGCCTGGGCCTGCCGCAGCACCGGCTCCTCCTCCTCCAGCACCACCTTGTCCCAGGGCCGGGGAATGTCGGCCAGATCCCGCTCCCGGCAGGTGGTGCCCACCCGCTCCATGTGCTTGCGGGTCACCATGTTGGGACGATAGGCGAAGATCTCCTCCCCGTGGCACACCTCCATGG
Source organism: uncultured Oscillospiraceae bacterium (assembly GCA_944385455.1). Classification (GTDB taxonomy): domain Bacteria; phylum Bacillota; class Clostridia; order Oscillospirales; family Oscillospiraceae; genus Oscillibacter. Next base: position 1,897 of record CALWXI010000109.1, read on the forward strand.
CCAGGGTGGGAAAGGCCTCCCCCAGAGCCCGGCAGTCCTCCTCGGCAAAGGGGCCCAGCTGGCTGCTCCACAGCAGGCGGTCAGCCTGAAAGTCATAGATGGCCGCGCCGTTGGACAGGGCGACGGGGGCGTTGATGGGCAGCTCTGCCGCCGCGCGGACAAAGGCCCGCTGGCTGCGTCCGGTGGCCACGGTGAACCGGCCGCCTCTGGCCAGAAAATAGCGCAGGGCGTCCAGATTCCGCTCCGGCACCCTCAGGTCGGAGCCCAGCAGCGTATCGTCATAATCGCTGACCAGCAGCACACCGTCAAACTTGCCCATAGGGGCCCTCCTTACCGCAAATTACCTCCCGTGAGATACGGGCGCAAAGCCTTCACGCCGTACAGCGCCACACACACGATCACCGTCAGGACGCCGGAAGCACCCACGGTGATACCGTTGTACAGCAGGGAATAGAACCACTCGTTGGTCATGGTCAGGCCCATGAACTCCTCGGGCATGTACACGCCCCACACCACCACGCCGGTGATGTAGATGGTGAGTCCACGGCCCAGGCAGCCCAGAATGGCGCCCAGCACAAAGCCCGCCGTGCCCCGGCGGCAGCCCACGCCGGCCAGGCCGATCAGGGTGCAGGCGATGACATAATCGCCCAGGATGGACTGCCAGCCGATGGCGATGCCGCCGGCGATCATGAAGTCCACCACGCCCAGCACAAAGCCGGCCAGCAGGCCGCTGCTCAGGCCCCAGCGCAGGGCGAACAGCACGATGGGCAGCATCATCAGGGAGATGGAGCCGCCGTTGGGCAGGTGCCCGAACTTGAGAAAGCCCAGAATTTCGGCGATGGCCACCATCACGGCGCCTTCGCACAGCATCAGGGTACGGTTTCTGCTTGTGACATTTGACATTGTCGATTCCTCCTGAAATAAAGAATACCGCAATACATCCGAACGGGTGCAGTGCAGTACGGGAGAAACGACAGTGAGGGAATGTCGCGTCCACTTCCTACGCCGGCATTATCCGGATCAGGTTCAGGCTGGCCTCCGCCGCCAAGGGACATGAAGCCGCGTCTGGCTTCAATCTCAGCCGGGAATGCTCCCAGCGCCCCTGTGTTCGTTTGTGTTACGGTAATTTTATTTTAGGTGTCCTTCCCACATTTGTCAATGGACAGAATGGGAGGGAAGCGGACAGGCCCCTTCCCCCGTTCTGGCTATTTTGGCTATAACTCCAGCTCCAGCAACGCCATTCCCAGCGCTTTTCCATGTTTGTCCACCGCCAAACTGCGGGTGACCCCGCCTGACAGCGCATGCTCCAGCACGAAATTCAGGCCGCATACGCTGTCCACCGCATAACGGCTGACCTCTCCCCGGCAGATGCCTGCATAAAATTCTTTCACCCGCTGCGCGGTGAGTGTTTACTTCTTATTTCATGTCAACACGTAAAAGGTACAAGTATGGAGAGGAAATGCCATACGCATAAAAGGCGCTTTTCGGCTTCCACTTTCAGGAAGCGTCGAAAAGCGCCTGCATTACGGACAATTTTCTTTTACAGTACGTCTTAAAACAGGGCTTACCCCTATTTCTCCAGTCTGCGCAGCACATCCTCAAACCACGCCGGCAGTGGACATTCCAGCTCTACCGGCTGGCCGGTGCGGGGGTGGACGAACCGCAGCCTTCTGGCGTGCAGGCACTGACCGGCCAGACCGGGCCAGGGCTTCCTGGCCCCGTACACCGTATCCCCCAGCAGCGGATGGCCGATGGAGGCCATGTGTACCCGGATCTGGTGGGTGCGCCCGGTCTCCAGCCGGCACTCCACATGGGTGAAACCGGGATACCGGCCCAACACCCGCCAGTGGGTCACCGCCCGCCTGCCGTTTTTGTAATCAACGGCCATTTTTTTACGATCTGTATGGTGTCTGCCAATGGGCGCGTCCACCGTGCCCTCTTCCTCCCGCAGATTGCCCACCGCCACCGCCTAATACACCCGGGCCAGGGAGTGATCCTCCAGCTGGGCGGCCAGAGCCAGGTGGGCCTCGTCGTTTTTGGCCGCGATGATCAGGCCGGAGGTGTCCCGGTCAATGCGGTGGACGATGCCCGGCCGCAGCTCACCGTTGATTCCGGAGAGGCTATTTTTGCAGTGATATAACAGAGCGTTGACCAATGTCCCGTCGGGATGGCCGGGGGCGGGGTGGACCACCATGCCCACCGGCTTGTTGACCACGATGACGTCGGCGTCCTCGTAGACCACGTCCAGGGGGATGTCCTGGGGCAGCACGTCCACCGGCTCCGGGTCGGGGATGGACAGGGCCACCACATCCCCCGCCCCGGTGCGGGCGTTCTTTTTCACCGGGGTCCCGTTGCGGGTGACCGCCCCCTCCTCGATGAGCCGCTGGGCCGCCGAGCGGGTGAGGCCCTCCATGCTCCGGGCCAAAAACTGGTCCAGCCGCTCTCCCTCCCGGTCAGCCGTCAGCAGGACTTGAGTCATGGGGCTCCTCCTTTTTCTCCAGCATGTCGTAGTAGAAGAGGAAGTAGATGCAGAAGGCGATGCCGCCGCAGACCACGCAGATGTCGGCCACGTTGAAGACGGCAAAGGGCATGAACTGGAGGTCGAACATGTCGGTGACGAAGCCGAAGAGGGCCCGGTCGATGAGGTTCCCCACCGCTCCGGCCAGGACCATCGGCAGGGAGGTGACGCCGAAGGGGTGGCGAATCACCCCGCGCAGGAGGGCGGCGGCGATGACCACCGACACCACCGCCGAGATGAGGGTGAGGACCCAGGTGTGGTCCGAGAGGATGGAAAAGGCGGCGCCGGTGTTTTGCACATAGGTGAGGTCCACCAGGCCGGGGAGGAAGGGGACCGAGGTCCCCAGAGGGATATAGGTGCGGACCAGGTACTTGACCACCTGGTCGGCGGCCACCAGGACCGCCGCGAGCAGGGCATACAGCATAGGGTGATAACTCCTTGTCTCCGGCCTGAGCGCCGGCGGGGATCGTGAGGGGACGCCGCTGGGACGTCAGTACTCCTCATTATATATCAAAATTCCCCCGTTTTACAATCAAATTCTCAACGGCCCCGTCCACCCCGGTCCGCGCCCCCAAACACGGGAAAAAAGCGGCTGCCTCCCGCGTCCCCACCCGCAGGGGAGGGACTGGGAGGCAGCTGCTTATCTCGGGTTGAGGGGCGGGCCGGTTCACTGGGCGGGCTGGATGACGAACTCCTGGCTGCCCATGGAGCCGGGGCCCAGCTCGTACTTCTCAAAGACCACCACGGGGCGCTCCTCCTGGTTGAGGTAGAAGGGCTGGTCCTCGGAGATGCCCTGGAAGCCCCCCTCCTCGGCGGTCCAGTAGACGTTGTCCGGGTCCTTGGACCGCTCGGCGATCTGGGCCTCCACCTGGGCGTTGACGGTCTCCATCCAGTTGGGTCCCAGCAGGTCCCGAAGGGTGAGCTCCCGGCCGGTCTCCAGGTCGATGTTGTAGGTGTAAAACTCGGTGTAGGCGCTGGCCCTGGTCTCGGTCTTTTGGATGACGAAGGAGAGGTAGTGCTCCGTCCGGCACTTGACCTCGTAGTCCACGTCGATGATGACCGGAATATAGTCGTCAGGGTCGCCGCCGGTGGACACATAGGCCTCCTTGGTCTCCTGGGCCCGCTGCTCGGCCTCGTCGATGACGGCCTGGACCCGGGTGGAGATCTCCTGGTTGATCTGCTGCTCCAGGTCGGTGTAACCGGTGTTCTCCAGGGCAGGGAGACGCACGTCGATGACATGCTCGTCGTCGTTGACGGTGAACTCGGTGACGGTAAAGATCCTGGCCAGACTGCCCAGCAGCGGCACGTCGTACACCGCCTGGGCAAAGGTGGGGCTGCCGTTCACCAGCAGCACGAAGCAGGCGCAGCCGGCCAGGGCGGTGGCCAGGCTCCGGCGGAGGACCCGGCGGCGCTTCCGCAGCCGCTCCCCCTCCCGAATGGCGGCGCGCACCGCCAGGGAGAGCTCCTCCGGCGTCTCCTGGGCGCGGTATCGGGCTCTGGCCCGTTCCAGTTCAGGGTGCATGGTCGATCTCCTCTCCAGTCATGTCCTTGAGCCGCCGGATGGCCTTGTAGAGCCGGGACTTCACCGTGTTCAGGTTGGTCCCGGTGGCCTGGGCGATCTCCTCCAGCTTCAGGTCCTCGAAGTAGCGCAGTTTGATGACGGTCTGCTCGGGCAGGGACAGCCGGTCGATGGCGTCGTAGAGGTCCAGCCGCTCCCCCGGGTCCCGGCTCTCCGCCGCCCGGCCGGCCAGGGCCTCCTCGAAGGGCACCAGGTCCCGGCCCCGGCGGAAGTGGTTCATGGCCTCGTTGATGAGGATGCGGTAGAACCAGGTCTTGAGATACGCCGGCTCCCGCACCGTGTCCACCTTGCTCAGGGCCTTCACGATGGCCTCTTGGACCACGTCCAGGGCGGCGTCCCGGTTTTTGACATAGCTGAGCGCCAGGCGGTAAAATTCCGTCTGTCCGTTGACGATATGCTCCACCAGCAACTGGCGCTTGTCCGGGCCGTTCTGTCTCAAGGGGATGGCAGCTTCCTTCCGTTAAGATGCTTCGGGGGCCACGGTGTGGGTCCGCAGGTAATCGGCCCACACCTGATAGCCGCTCTTGGTGAGGTGGACGCCGTCGGTGCTCATATCCGCCGGCAGGGCGCCGGCCTCGTCGGCCAGGGCGGCGTGGGCGTCCACCAGGTAGACCTGCTTTTCCTCCGCCAGCTGGGCGATGAGGCCGTTGTACACGGCCACCTTCTTATTTTTCAGCCACTCGTGGCTGGCCGAGGTCTTCGCCGTCACCGGCAGGAGGGTCTGAAGATAGATCTGGGCGTCTGGCTGGGCCTCCCGCACCAGGTCGATGAGCTGGGCGTAACTGTCGTAAAACCGCTGGTCGTTGTACCACCCCAGCTCGTTGACCCCCAGCAGGAGGTAGACCTTGCCGTAGGACTGCCGGGCCAGGGCCTCCAGAGGGGTGTACTTCCCGTCCTCCGTCCGGATGACGGCGTCGGTCCGGACCGACTGGACGGTGAGCCCCTTGTAGGAGAGGTTCTCCGCCCCCCGGATGCCGCTGTACAGCAGCAGTCCGTCGGTGAGGGAGTCCCCCAGGAAGGCGGCGTCGGAGAACCAGTCGTCCTCCACCGCCTCCCCCTCGGGCACCGGAGAGGCGTAGTCGTAGGCCGGGGCGGCGGTCTCTGCGGGGAGGGGCTCCTCCGGCAGCGGCGTCGGCGTGGGCGCGGGGGCAACTGCCGGGGCGGACGCCGCGGGAGTGGGGGATGGGGCCTGGGAGGCGGGGACCTCCGCCACCGGCTGGGCGCTCACCTGGCCCGGCAGCAGGAACCAGGCGCCGGTGAGGACCAGGGCCAGCAGGGCCACGGCGATGGGCAGGCGCGGCGCCGTGGTCCGGCGGCGGCGTTTGGGACGATAGGGCACGGGGCTCCCTCCTTTGATGTCTTTCTGATGATTAGACGGAGGGGCGGGGGAAAAGTTTGAATGGGGCGGAAAAAATTTGCGCGCCCCGCCGGCAGGGGAGGACGGCGGGGCCGGAACGCAGGACGCCGCCCCCGCGTCTGACCTCATTTTATCAGATGCGGGGGCGGCGCGATCACGGCGCGGCGGGCGCGGGAGCCTGCCCGCCGGAGAGAGCGTCCTTGTTCCTGCGCTTCAGGGCCGCCGGGACCTCAGCCCTTTTTCTTGGAGGCCTCCCGCATCCGGGCGGCGTGGTCCAGCAGGCGCTTGCGCAGGCGGAGGGACTCGGGGGTGACCTCCAGCAGCTCGTCGTCGGCCAAAAACTCCAGGCACTGCTCCAGGGACATCTGCCGGGGGGTGGTGAGGCGGAGGGCCTCGTCGGAGCCGGAGGCCCGCATGTTGGTCAGATGCTTCTTCTTGCAGATGTTGACCGAGATATCCTCCTGCTTGGGGGTTTCCCCCACCACCATGCCGGCGTACACCGGCACGCCGGGGC